>CAXTUO010000098.1:0-8980 GCA_964247175.1 uncultured Acetobacteraceae bacterium
CATGGTGGGTCAGGTAGAGCGCCTCCTCCACCGCGGTGTTGCCGCCGCCGATCACCGCCACCTGCTTGCCGCGGTAGAAGAACCCGTCGCAGGTCGCGCAGGCCGACACGCCCGCGCCTTGCAGCCGCTTCTCCGACGGTAGGCCCAGCCAGCGCGCCTGCGCCCCGGTCGCGATCACGGCGGTCTCGGCGAGGTAAACGTCGCCGGAGTCCCCCACGCAGCGGAACGGACGGCGCGAGAAGTCGACGCTCATCAGCAAGTCGCTGACGATCCGGGTGCCGACGTGCGCGGCCTGCTTGGCCATCTGCTCCATGAGCCACGGGCCTTGGATGGCGCTCTCGAACCCCGGGTAGTTTTCCACGTCGGTCGTGATCATCAACTGGCCGCCGGGCTGCAGGCCGGACACCAGCACCGGGTCCAGCCCGCCGCGCGCCGCGTAGATCGCCGCCGTGTAGCCGGCCGGCCCGGCGCCGATGATCAGGACTTGGGTATGGATCGTCTGCGGCATGGCGGCGTGGTTCCTTTGGCTCGACCGATCATATCGGCAGAGACCCGTTGTCGCGCAAGCGAGGCCGCGCGCACGGGTGTTCAGGCCAGGTCTTCCGTAATATTGTTGCGTGAGACAAGGAACGAACCGGCTGATGAAGCTCGATGGCGACGACGTGGCGGAACTGGACGAGATCGACCGGCGCATCTTGGCCGAACTTCAGGTGGACGGCCGCATGACCAACGTCGAGCTGGCCCGGCGGGCCGACATCACGGCACCCCCCTGCCTGCGCCGGGTCCGGCGGCTGGAGGAGGCCGGCATCATCCGCGGCTACCACGCCGACACCGATCCCGCCCGCCTGGGATGGGAAATCGTGTTCTTCGCGCTGATCGGGCTGGACAGCCAAAAGGAAACGGTGCTTTCGGCGTTCGAGGCGGAGGTGGCGGAGTGGCCCGAAGTCCGGGAATGCCACATGATTCGCGGCGGCGGGGATTTCTTGCTCCGCCTGGTGGCGCGGGACACGGCGCATGAGAACGTCTTGACCCAGCGCCTGACCGGCGCCCCTTCGGTGAGCCGGGTGCAGACCTTGCAGACGATCCGCACCAGCCGCAGCCTGACCGGCGTGCCTTTGTAGCGACAGCCGCCCGGTCAGTACGTCCGCGGGCGCGCCACCGCGCGATACACCAGCAGGATGATGACCGCGCCGACCACCGCCCCGATGAACCCGGCCGACTGGCCCGGCCGATACCAGCCCAACGCCTGGCCCAGAAAGGTTGCGACCATCGCGCCGGCGATGCCGAGCAGGACGGTGATGATGAACCCGCCGGGGTCGCGTCCGGGCGTCAGCATCTTGGCAACCAGCCCGGCGAGTCCGCCGATGATGATGGCGCCGATGAACGAGATCATAGGAGCACTCCGGCCGTTTTCGAAGTCGCCGTCATCCCGCGGCGGGGTGATCGTCTGGAAGAATGGCACGCCCCAGCTTGACGCGCCAGCACGGCCGGCGGATCGGGGGCGGATGGCGCTTGCCCTTCTGATCCTGACCCTGATCCGCCTTGCCGTCGCGGCGGCGACGCCGTTGTCGGAGGACGAGGCATATTATTGGGTATGGTCGCACGCGCTGGCGCCGGGCTTCCTCGACCACCCGCCGATGGTGGCGCTGTGGATTCGGGCAGGCACTTTCATGGCGGGGGAGGGCGCGCTGGGCGTGCGGTTGTTGGCGCCGCTGTCGGCCGCCGCCGGCTCGGTGCTGGTCGCGCGGACAGCGGAGCTGCTGTTTCCCGGGCGGCGCCTGGGCCTGCCCGCGGCGGCGCTGCTGAATGGCACGCTGCTGGTCGGGGTGGGCGCGGTGACGATGACGCCGGACACCCCGCTGCTGCTGTTCTGGGCGGCGACGATGTGGGCATTGGCGCGGCTGCTGCGGTCCGGCAACGGGCGGTGGTGGCTTGCGGTGGGCTTCGCCGCCGGGTGCGCGGTGGCCAGCAAGTACACCGGCGGCTTCCTGGGCGTTGGCATCGTGCTGTGGCTTCTGTGGGTGCCCGGGCTGCGCCGATGGTTCCGCAGCGCCTTTCTGTGGTTCGGCGGCGCGCTGGCGGCGGCGGTGTTCGCGCCCGTGGTGCTGTGGAACGCGGAGCACGGCTGGGCCAGCTTCGCCAAGCAGGGCGGGCGGACCGGGGATTGGAACCCGGCCGCGGCGCTGCGTCACTTGCTGGAGCTGCTGGGTGGGCAGGTGGGCCTGGCGACGCCCTTGGTGTTCGTCCTGCTGTCGGCCGGGGTGTGGGTCGCTGTCCGGCGCGCGGCCGGACGGGACCCGGCCTGGTCGCTGCTCGCGGCGCTGACGGTGCCGGGCCTGCTGGTGTTCGTGCAGCACGCGGTCGGGGACCGGGTGCAGGCGAACTGGCCGGCCATTGTTTACCCCGCCGCCACGGTCTGCGCCGCCGCGCTGGGTTGGCGCTTGTGGCGGCCGGCCGTGACGCTTGGCCTGGCGGTCACGGCGCTGGCCTATGTGCAGGGCGCCGCGGCCCCGTTCCCGCTGCCGCGGCGGCTAGACCCGGTCCTGATCCGGCTCGGCGGCTGGGACGGGGTGTCCCGCGACCTCCAAGCGATGCGGCGGCAGCAGGGCGCGGGCTGGGTCGCGTCCGAAGCGTACGGCGTCGCCAGCCTGCTCGCCTGGCGCGCGCCGCCGGGCGTGCCCGTGCTGGGGGCGGAGGACCGCTGGGCGCTGTTTCGTCTGCCGCGGATCAGTGATGCGGGACCGGGACTGTTGCTGGTGAGCCAGCGCCGGTCCGAGCCGCCGGACCCGGCCTATTGGGCGACGGCCCAGCAAATCGGCCAAGTGGTCCGCACCCGCGGCAGCGCGCCAGACGGGGTGGAGGCCGAGCGGTTCCGCGTTTATCGTGTCACGCAGCGGCCAGGCGCCATTTTCGCCCGCCTGCCCAAACAAGGAGAGCACGATGCCGCCGCTACCGACCCATGACGACGTGGCCGCCGCGGCCCGGCGGATCGCCGGACGCGTGGTCCGCACCCCCACGCTGCGCAACGCGCGGCTGGACGAGCTGACCGGCGGCACCGTGCTGCTCAAGGCCGAGGTCCTGCAGAAGACCGGCAGCTTCAAGCTGCGCGGCGCGACCAACGCCGCCCTGCAGCTCACGGAGGCCGAGCGGCGTGCCGGCGTGGTGACGCACTCCTCCGGCAATCACGGCCAGGCGCTGGCCTGCGCCGCGCAGTCCATCGGCGCCGCCGCCACGATCTTCATGCCGGCCGACGCACCCCAGGTGAAGATCGACAGCACGCGGCGCTGGGGGGCGGAGATCGTGCACTACAACCGGGCAACCGACGACCGGGAGGCGCTGACCCGGCAATACGTCGAGCGCACGGGCGCCTCCTTGATCCCGCCGTTCGACCATCCCCACGTCATCGCCGGGCAGGGCACGGCGGCGCTGGAACTATTCGAGGACGCGGGCGGGCTGCCGGTCGATTCGCTGCTGGTCTGCACGGGCGGCGGCGGCCTGATCGCCGGGTGGGCGCTCGCCGCCGAGGGCGCGCGGCCCGGCGCCGAGATCATCGCCGTGGAGCCGGAAGGGTCGGACGACACCGGGCGCTCGCTCCGCGGCGGCGAGCGGGTGGGCAACGCGCCGGGCGCTTCGGAGCTCTGCGACGCCCTGCTGGCCAAGATGCCGGGGGAGCTGACCTTCGCGGTGAACCGCGCCCGGCTCGCGGGCGGCATCACGGTGACGGACGCCGAGGTGCTGGCGGCCATCGCCTTCGCCTTCACCCACCTCAAGCTGGTCGTGGAACCTGGCGGCGCCGTGTGCCTTGCGGCCCTGCTGTCCGGCCGTTTCGATGCGCGCGGGCGCGTGGTGGGCGCCGTGCTGAGCGGCGGCAACGTGGACCCGGCGGTGTTCGCGCGGGCCTTGGCCGGCTGAATTGCTGCATTAGCGAAGCATTAAGCCTTCTGCCGCATCTTGCCGCGACATCAGCGGGGTTGGGGTATGAGCGGCACGAAAAAAG
The DNA here is from genome assembly GCA_964247175.1 of uncultured Acetobacteraceae bacterium. Classification (GTDB taxonomy): domain Bacteria; phylum Pseudomonadota; class Alphaproteobacteria; order Acetobacterales; family Acetobacteraceae; genus CAHJXG01. Next base: position 3,998 of record CAXTUO010000098.1, read on the forward strand.
CCAAGCCGACAATCGTCATCCGAAAGGAGGAGGTTGTCGAGGGCGGGCATCACGGCGGCGCGTGGAAGGTGGCCTACGCCGACTTTGTTACGGCGATGATGGCGTTCTTCCTGCTGATGTGGCTGCTCAATGCCACAACGGAGGAGCAGCGGACCGGCTTGGCCGACTATTTCAGCCCCAACGCCGTGATATCGCACCACACCTCCGGCTTCGGCCAGCCCTTCGGCGGGCGCACGCCCAACCTTGACGGGGCGCTGGCCTCGGACCGCGGTGCGGTCCAGACCACGCCCGGCCCGACCCACCCGATCATGAGCCCGGACGACGGCGAGGACGACGATGCCGCGCCGTCCCACCCGCGGACCAGCGGGCCGTCCCTGCTCACCGTGGCGCAGGATGGCGCTGCGGCGGCGCAAGCGCCCAACGTTGAATCGGCTGAGCCGACCGACGCGACGCGCCCGCCGGCAGCCCGGACGGCGCCGCCCCCCGCCAGGGACCCGGCGACCGAGGCCGAGCGCGAGCAGCGTGAGCACGCGGCGTTTGAGCGCGCGGCGGAGCAAATCCGCGAGGCCGTCCGGGCAGACCCGGCGCTCGCCGGGCTGGCGAAGCAGCTCGCCATCGACCTCACGCCCGAAGGCCTGCGCATCCAGATCCTGGACGAGGACCGCCAGCCGATGTTCGGCTTCGGCACCTCCGCGCTGAACGACCGCGCCCGGTCCCTGCTGTCCAAGGTGGCGCCGGTGCTGCTGCGCCTTTCGCAGCCCATCGCCATCGACGGCCACACCGACGCGGCGCCGTATCGCGGCGGGGACCGCAGCAACTGGGACCTTTCGGCGGAGCGGGCCAACGCCACGCGCCGGCTGCTGACCGACGCGGGCCTGCCGGAAGCGCGTATCCGCAGCGTGGCGGGCCATGCCGACCGCGACCCGCTGCTGCCGGCCGAGCCATTGGCGGCGGCCAACCGCCGCATCGCCGTGCTGGTCCTGCGGGACCGGCCTGTGGCCGGGGGGCGCTGAGCCATGCTGACCATTGGCGGCCTCGGCTTCCTGCTGGCCTGCGTGTTCGGCAGCTACATCCTGTCCGGCGGCAGCCTGGAGCCGTTGATCGAGGCGATGCCGTTCGAGCTGCTGACCATCGGCGGCGCGGCCATCGGCACCTTCGTCATGTCGAACTCCATGCACGACGTGAAGCACACCCTGGGCGGCTTCAAGAAGATCATGGGCGGCGCCAAGTTCACCAAGCCGCATTATGTCGAGCTGCTGAGCCTGCTGTTCCTGTTCTCCCGCCTGGCCACCACCAAGGGACCCATGGCGCTGGAGCCGCATATCGAGAACCCGACGGAAAGCAGCGCCTTCCAGAAGTTCCCGCGCATCCTGGCCAACCATCACGCCCGGGACATGATCTGCGACTACCTGCGCATGGTGGGCATGAACGCCGACGATCCGCACCAGATCGAGGACCTCATGGGCCGCGAGCTGAAGAAGACCTTGCATGAGGAGCTGCACGGTGCCCACGCGCTGCAGAACATGGCGGACGGCCTGCCGGCGCTCGGCATCGTCGCGGCGGTGCTGGGCGTGATCAAGACCATGTCGCACATCAACGAGCCGCCGGCGGTGCTGGGCGCCATGATCGGCGGCGCGCTGGTGGGCACCTTCCTGGGCGTGCTGCTGGCCTACGGCATGGCGGGGCCCTTCGCGGCCCGGCTGAAGGGGGTGATCGAGGAGGAAAGCAAGTACTTCGAGGTGATCCGCGCCGTGCTGGTCGCGCACCTGCACGGCAACGCCCCGCAGGTCAGCGTGGAAACCGGGCGCAAGATGGCGCCGAACCAGCACATGCCGAGCTTCGCCGAGCTGGAAACCGCGGTGCAGGCGGTACAGATCAACTGATCGTCCCCGCGCTCAGGGCACGGCGGCGCGGCCGGCCCTGATCTCGGCCAAGCCGCGCCGGGCCGTGCCGTCCGGGGCGAAGTTCGCCGGGTCCAGCCAGGCCAGCAGCGCGTCGCGGCAGGGCGGCCACTCGTCGCCCACGATGCTGAAGAACGCCGTGTCCCGCAGCCGCCCCTTGATGACGTAATGCGCCCTAAGCCTGCCCTCATAGGTGAAGCCCAGCCGCTCCGCCGCCCGGCGGGACGGCGCGTTCAGCGCGTTGCACTTCCAGACCAGCCGGCGGTAGCCCAGGTCATCCGCCGCGAGCCGCAGCAGCAGGAACATCGCCTCCGTCGCCGCGCGGGTGCGCTGCATCCGGGGCGCAAACCAGATGTGGCCGATCTCGATGGCCGCGTGCGCCGGCTGGATGTCCATGAGCGTGAGCCAGCCCGACACGGCGCCGGTCGCCACCGGGCGCACCGCCCAGGCCATCGGGTCATGCGTGCTGGCGAAACCGGCGACGAAGGCCGCCATCGATTCGCCGGAGGGGAAGGGGCCATAGCCCATGTAGTCCCAGCTTTCATTCGCAGCCGGGTCCTGCTGCGCCGCCTGCCACAGCTCCTCGGCATGGCGCCGGTGCAGCGGCTCGAGCACCACCGATTGCCCGCGCAGGACGGTGCGCGCCGGCAGGGGGCGGGGCGTGGGATCGACGGCTGGTCCGAGCGGGCGAGGGGTCATGGCCCGCATCCTGGCACGGCCGGCGGCCTGGCGCGCGGGCAAATTCGCCGCGAACCGCGATCCCGGGCGTGGAAACGCCATGTCCAGCCGAGACGCGCGGCCTCGTATCCGGCATCATCGGTGCGGGGGCTGGCCCCCTCCCAAACCGGGAGCGCCCTGTCATGGCGCCACCCAGAAACCAGCAAAAGGCAGGCGCGCCCGTCATGAACGAAACCGAACCGACCAGCACCTACCCCGCGGCCTACGCAAGCTGGCAGGCGGACCCCGAAGCCTGGTGGGCGGAGGCGGCCGAGGGCATCGCCTGGACCCGGCGCTGGGACCGGGTGTTCGACCCGGGCCTCGGCGCCGCCGGCCAGTGGTTCGCGGGCGGCATGCTCAACGTTTCGGAGAACTGCCTCGACCGCCATGTGGAGGCCGGGCGCGGCGGGCAGGCCGCGCTGATCTGGGACAGCCCCATGGCAGGCCAGGTCCGGACCTACACCTATGCCGAGCTGCGCGACCGGGTCGCCCGCGTGGCCGGGGCGCTCGCGGCCTTGGGCGTCGGGGTCGGCGACCGGGTCGTGATCTACATGCCCATGGTGCCGGAGGCGGTGATCGCCATGCTCGCCTGCGCCCGGCTCGGCGCCGTGCATTCCGTGGTGTTCGGGGGGTTCGCCGCCGCAGAGCTGGCCAAGCGCATCGAGGACGCCGAGCCGCGGGCGGTCGTTTCCGCGTCCTGCGGGCTGGAGCCGGGGCGCGTGGTCGCCTACAAGCCGCTGCTGGACGCCGCCATCGCGTTCAGCGCGCACAAGCCCGGTGCCTGCCTGATCCTGCAGCGCCCGATGCTGGCCGCCGCCATGACACCGGGCCGCGACCATGACTTCGCGGAGGCGGAGGCCGCCGCGGCGCCGCATCCGCCCGTGCCGGTCCGCGCCACCGACCCGCTCTACATCCTTTATACCTCCGGCACCACGGGCAAGCCGAAGGGCGTGGTGCGCGACGCCGGCGGCTATGCCGTGGCGCTGTGGGCGTCGATGCACATGATCTACGGCGCGGAGGCCGGCGACGTGTACTGGTGCGCCAGCGACGTGGGCTGGGTGGTGGGCCACAGCTACATCGTTTACGCGCCGCTGCTCGCCGGCTGCACGACCGTTCTTTATGAGGGCAAGCCGGTGGGCACCCCTGACCCCGGCGCGTTCTGGCGTGTTTGCGCCCAGCACGGCGTGCGCGTGCTGTTCACCGCGCCCACGGCGCTCCGCGCGATCAAGCAGCAGGACCCAGACGGGCGGCACATGGCGCAGCACGACCTGAGCCGCTTCGATGCGTTGTTCCTGGCCGGCGAGCGGTGCGACCCGCCGACCGCCACCTGGATCGCCGGCAAGCTGGGCCGGCCCGTGGTGGACCATTGGTGGCAGACTGAAACCGGCTGGCCGATCACCGCCGGGTTCCGCGGCTACGGCCTGTTCCCGTTCAAGCCCGGCGCCGGCGGCCGTCCGTGCCCCGGCTACGACGTGCGCGCGCTGGATGACGCCGGCACCCCCTTGCCGCCGGGCGAGGTCGGCAACCTGGCGATCCGCTTGCCGCTGCCTCCGGGCTGCGCGCCGACGCTGTGGCACAACGCGGACGGGTTCCGGGCGGCCTACCTGCTGGACTATCCCGGCTGGTACCGGACCGGCGACGCGGGGCAGGTGGACCGGGACGGCGACGTGTGGGTGATGGGCCGCACGGACGACGTGATCAACGTCGCCGGCCACCGCCTGAGCACCGGCGCGATGGAAGAGGTGCTGGCCAGCCACCCGGACGTGGCCGAATGCGCCGTGGTGGGCGCGGCGGACGCGCTGAAAGGCCAAATTCCGCTCGGCCTCGTGGTGCTGAAGGCCGGGGCGGAGCGGGACCCGGCGGCGGTCGCCCAGGAACTGGTGGCGCTGGTGCGCGAGCGGATCGGGCCGGTGGCGGCGTTCAAGGACGCCCGCGTCGTGCAGCGCCTGCCCAAGACCCGGTCCGGCAAGATCCTGCGGGGCAGCATCCGCAAGCTGGCGGACGGGGACGACGCCCCGGCCCCGCCCACCATCGACGACCCGGCGATCCTGGACGAGATCCGCGCCGTGCTGGTCAGACGAACTTGAGCAGCAGGACGCCGCCCACGACGCCCGCCGCGGTCAGGCTCGTCACCAGGGTCAACCGCCGCTCGATAAACTCGCGCACCGGCTCGCCGAAATGCCGGAGCAGCGCGGCGACCAGGAAGAACCGTGCGCCGCGGGTCAGTGCGCTCGCCGCCATGAACACGCCGAAGTCGAAGTGCGCGAGGCCGGAGGTGATGGTGACGATCTTGTAGGGGATCGGCGTCAAGCCCTTGATCAGGATGACCCACAGCCCGTACTGGTTGAACTTGTCCACGAACGCC
>CAXTUO010000099.1:0-8959 GCA_964247175.1 uncultured Acetobacteraceae bacterium
TCGGCGATCAGCCCGGCCCACAGCCCGCCACCCTCCAGCGCGGCGCCGACCAGGCCGGGCGCGCGGTGCCCAAGCTGCGACATGGCGTTGAACAGGTGGGTGACGCCGCGCGCGCCCGCATCGGCCGCGGCCGCGGCAGCCTCGTAGGGTGCGTCGCTGTGCCCGAGGCTGACGATCACGCCGCCTTCCGAGAGCCGCCTGATCTGCCGTGGCGAAGCCGCCTCGGGCGCGACGGTGAGCAGCACGGTGCGGAGGCCGGAGCCGAGCAGCGCATCGACATCCGCGTCCGTCATCGGGCGGATCAAGCCGGGGTCATGCGCCCCTTTCCGCGCCGGCGCGAGGAACGGGCCTTCGAGGTGGATGCCGAGGATGCCCGGCGCCCCCGACGCGACCGCCTCCCGGACCGCCGCCACCGCCTCCGCCCGGCGGTCCCCGTGGTCGGTGATAAAGGTCGGCAGCAGGCCGGTGGTCCCATGGCGCGCGTGCGCCGCGGCGATGGCGGCCACCCCTTCGGCGGTCCGGGCCTCGTTGAACAGCACCCCGCCGCCGCCGTTCACCTGAGCGTCGATGAAACCGGGCGCCAGGGTGCCGCCGGGAAGCTCATGCCGAGGACACCCGGCCGGCACATCGGCCGTTGGCAGCACGTCAAGAACCCAGGCCCCGTCAACCAGGACCGCGTGGCCGTCGAGAAAACGCTCGCCGGTGAAGATGCGCGCGCCGCAAAGTGCCTGGAGGGTCATCAAACCGTTTCCGTCACCTTGCGCAGGTGGGACGGCCGGTCGGGATCGTGCCCGCGCGCCCGCGACAGCGCCTCGGCAAAAGCATAGAAGGACAGCAGCATGGTGAGCGGATCAAGCGCCGGGTGCCCTGCCGCGGCAGCGCCCAGGTGGTCGGGCCGGCCACCGCCTTCCACGGACACCTCGAACACCCGGCCGCCCAAGGCCCGAAGGCGGCCGATGCTGTCCGCCATCGCGTCCCGGGACGGGTCGGCCTGATGGAACGCGATCACCGGAAAGCCATCCTCGAGGAGTTGCAAAGGCCCGTGCATCACCTCGGCACCGGAAAACGCCTCGGCGTGCAGCACGCAGGTTTCCTTGAGCTTCAGCGCCGCCTCCGCCGCGACCGGCAAGGCGGGTCCACGGCCCAGCACGTAGGCGGACTGCGCCGCCCCGAACGGTGGCAGGGCCGCGTTCCAGCCGTGACCGAGCGTCGCCGTCAAGGCGTCCGGCAGGCGCGCGACCGCGTGTCTCAGCGCCGGGTCGTCCCGCCATTCGGCGACCAGCGCCGCGAGGGCAACGGCCGAGGCGATGCAGCTCTTGGTCGCGGCGACGCTGGTTTCCCGGCCGCTATGGAGGGGGATGACCGCGTCCGCCGCGCTTGCGAGCGGCGAGTCGTCCTGGTTGACCACCGCAATCGAGAACGCCCCGGCCTCCCGCGCCGCGGCCTGCAAGGCGACGATGTCCGGGCTTTGGCCGGACTGCGAAACGGAAACCACCACGGCGCCCCGGAGCCGCAAGGGCGCCTTGTACAGCGAGGCGACCGAGGGACCGATGGAGGCCACGGGCACGCCGATGAGGATTTCGGTCAGGTACTTGAAGTAGGCGGTCGCGTTGTCCGACGACCCCCGCGCGCAGGTGACGATCACGCCCGGGTCCACCGTCCGCAGCCGGGCGCCGAGGCCGCGGAGCGTGCCCGTTTCCCGCGCGACGAGCCGCGCCACGGCGTCCGGCGTTTCGCGGAGTTCGGCTGCCATGTGGGTTTCGCCTCCGTCCGGCATCGGTCCTGCCCCTTTCTGCGATCCGCCGCGAGATCATAGCGGCCCCGGCCTGCCGGCGGCAAAGCTCAGGCCGCGAAAGCCCGCGTGCCGCTGGAACAGGCGGAAGTCTCATGGCAGTGTTGACGAAACCAGCGTCCGTCGGCTTGCCCGACGCGCTCCAGCCCTTTGCACCGCAGGTCCATTGCCGCGACGGAGAAGATGGAATGAACATGAAAGTCAGAACCGCCGCCTGGCTGCTGTCCGGCACGGCGCTTGCTGTTTCGACTTTGGGCGCAGCCCCGGCCTTTGCCGCCGACACGACGCTCACCATCGAGAGCTGGCGCAACGACGACCTGCCGACCTGGCAGGAGAAGATCATCCCGGCCTTCGAGAAGAACCACCCCGGCATCAAGCTCAATTTCCAGCCGACGGCGCCCAAGGAATACAATGCCGCGCTGAACTCCAAGCTCGACGCCGGAACCGCGGGCGACATCATCGCCTGCCGCCCGTTCGACGCCTCCTTGGAGCTGTTCAAGAAGAACCAGTTGACCGGCGTGAATGCCATTCCCGGCATGGACCATTTCACCGCGGTCGCCCGCGCCGGGTGGTCCACCGACGACGGCAAGACCACCTATTGCGTGCCCGCCGCCGCGGTGCTGCACGGCTTCATCTACAACCAGGACGCTTTCGCCAAGGTCGGCATCACGCAGCCGCCAAAGACGTCGGAGGAGTTCTTCACGGACCTGGAGAAGATCAAGAAGGACGGCACCTACGTGCCGCTCGCCATGGGCACGCCGGACCAGTGGGAAGCGGCGACCATGGGCTACCAGAACATCGGCCCCAACTACTGGCACGGCGAGGACGGACGCAAGGCGCTGATCGAGGGCAAGGAGAAGCTGACCGACCCGGCCTGGGTCGCGCCGTTCCGGGAGCTTGCCAAGTGGGGTCCCTACCTGGGCGACGGCTACCAGGCGCAGTCCTACCCGGACAGCCAGAACCTGTTCACCCTGGGCCGCGCCGCGATCTATCCGGCCGGTTCCTGGGAGATCGCGACCTTCGAGAGCCAGGCGCAGTTCAAGCTGGGCGTGTTCCCGCCCCCGGTGCCGAAAGCGGGCGACCCCTGCTACGTGTCCGACCACCCCGACATCGCCTTCGGCATGAACGCCCGGAGCAAGAACGCCGACGCCGCCAAGACATTCCTGGCCTGGGTGGCCTCGCCGGACTTCGCCAAGGTGTATTCCGATTCGCTGCCGGGCTTCTACTCCATGCAGACCCAGTCGGCGCCGGTGACGGACCCGCTCGCCCAGCAGTTCCTGTCGTTCCGCGCCGCGTGCAAATCGACCATGCGCTCGACCTACCAGACGCTGTCCCGCGGCACGCCCAACCTGGAGAACGAGACCTGGGTCGCCTCGGCCAACGTGATCAACGGCACCGAAACGCCGGAGCAGGCCGCGCAGTCGCTGCAGAAGGGCCTCGATAGCTGGTACAAGCCGGCGAAGTAGCCGCGCCGCCGGCAGGGGCAAGGACCGCCATGGAGCGTATCGAGAAGCTCGCGACCGACGTGCCCCTGCTGCCTGTTGCGGCGGCGGACCACGCGGCGCCGGCCCGCACCCGGCGCTGGCACGTCGCCGTGTTCCTGGCGCCGGCCTTGCTGGTCTATACCGCGCTCATGGTCGTGCCGCTGGCCGACACGCTGCGGCTGTCCTTGTTCCGCAGCGTCGAGCACGCGCCGGTCTTCGTCGGCCTCGACAATTTCCGCGTGCTGTTCGGCGACTCCCGCTGGTCTGAGCACTTTTGGGCGGCGCTCCGCCACAACTTCTACTTCTTCGCCTTCCACATCCTGCTGCAGAACCCGGTCGGCATCGCGCTTGCGGCGCTGCTGTCCCTGCCCCGGCTGCGCGGCCAGGCGTTCTACCGCACGGCGTTCTTCCTGCCCACCATGCTCTCCTTTGTGATCGTCGGCTTCACCTGGAAACTGATCCTCAGCCCGCTCTGGGGCGTGGCGCCGACGCTGCTGGGCGCGGTCGGGCTGCGCGGCTGGTTCCATCCCTGGCTCGGGCAGGAGGCGACCGCGCTCACGACGCTCGCCCTGATCTCCGTCTGGCAATACGTGGGCATCCCCACCATGCTGATCTACGCCGCGATGCTGGCCATTCCGGGCGAACTGATCGAAGCCGCGGAACTCGACGGGATCACCGGCTTTGCGCAGTTTCGTAAAATCAAGCTGCCGCTGATCTGGCCCACCATCGGCATCTGCTCGATCCTCACCTTCGTCGGCAACTTCAATGCGTTCGACCTGATCTACACCGTGAGCGGCGCGAATGCCGGGCCGAACTTCGCGACCGACATCCTCGGCACCTTCCTGTTCCGCACCTTCTTTGGCAACCAGCTGCAGCTCGGCGACCCCAACATGGGCGCCACCATCGCGACGATGATGTTCCTGATCATCCTCGCCGGCGTTTCGGCCTACCTGTTCGGCATCCAGGCGCGGATGCGGCGCTACGCGCTGTGAGCCGCGCCGTGTCCCCTGCCCGCCCATGGCCGCTGGGCCGGGCGGCGGTCCACCTGGTCTTGATCCTTTACACGGCGCTGTGCCTCGGCCCGGTGCTGCTTGTGCTGGTCAACTCCTTCAAGTCGCGCGCCAGCATCTTTGGCGCCCCGTTGAGCCTGCCGGGACCGGCGACTTTCGACCTGATCGGCTACAAGACGGTGCTGGGCCAGGGCGCCTTCCTGCACTACCTCGCCAACAGCCTGATCGTCACGGTCGGCTCGCTCGCGGCGGTGCTGCTGTTCGGCGCCATGGCGGCGTTCGCGCTCAGCGAGTACCGCTTTCCCGGCGACCGCCTGCTCGGCCTGTTCCTGTCGCTCGGCATCATGGTGCCGATCCGGCTGGGGACTGTGGCGATTCTCAACATGATGGTCGCGGCTCACCTGGTGAACACGCACCTGGCGCTGATCCTGATCTACACGGCGCAGGGCCTGCCCATCGCGGTCTTCATCCTCAGCGAGTTCATGCAGGGCGTGTCGAAGGACCTGAAAGACGCCGGGCGCATCGACGGGTTGTCGGAATACACGATCTTCTTCCGCCTCGTCCTGCCCTTGATCCGCCCGGCGGTCGCGACCGTCGCCGTGTTCACCATGATCCCGATCTGGAACGACCTGTGGTTCCCGTTGATCGTGGCGCCGGGCGAGGCGACCAAGACCGTGACGCTCGGCGCCCAAATGTTCATCGGCCAGTTCGTGACCAACTGGAACGCCGTGCTAGCCGCGCTGACGCTCGCGGTGTTGCCGGTGCTGATGCTTTACCTGCTGTTCTCCCGGCAGCTGATCCGCGGCATCACCGCAGGCGCCGTGAAATGACCCCGTTGCGCACGGTGGTCGTGGGCTTGGGGCAGATGGGGCTGAGCCATGCCCTCGCCTACCACCGCAACCCCGGCTTCGCCATCGTGGGCCTGGTCAACCGCTCGCCCGTCGTGTTGCCGGACGAGCTGCGGGCCTACCCCGTCCTTCCCGGCTTCGAGGCCGGGCTGGCGCTCAGGCCCGGCCTCGTTTCGGTGAACACCTACACGGACAGCCACGCCGCCCATGCCATCGCCGCCATGAAGGGCGGCGCGCACGTCTTCGTCGAAAAGCCGCTCGCCCCCACCGTGGCGGAGGCCGAGCGCGTCGTGGCGGTGGCCCGGCAGACCGGGCGCAAGCTCGTGGTCGGCTACATCCTGCGCCACCACCCAAGCTGGATCGAGTTCATCCGCCAGGCCCGGCGGCTCGGCCCGCCCTTCGTCATGCGCATGAACCTGAACCAGCAATCCTCCGGCGCCGCCTGGGCGATCCACAAGCGGCTCATGGACAGCACCAGCCCGATCGTCGATTGCGGCGTGCACTACCTCGATGTGATGCTGCAGATCACCGACAGCCGGCCCGTGCAGGTGCGCGGCATGGGGGTGCGGCTTTCGTCGGAGATCGCCGAGACCCAGGTGAACTACGGGCACCTGCAAGTGCTGTTCGAGGATGGGTCGGTGGGTTGGTACGAGGCCGGATGGGGTCCGATGATCTCGGAAACCGCGTACTTCGTAAAAGACGTGATGGGGCCGAAGGGCGCCGTCTCCATCGTCATGGACGAAGGCGCGGCCTCGGCGGACGTCCATACGCACACAAGAACCGCGCGCATCCGCCTGCACCGCGCGGACACCGGGCCGGACGGCGCCTTTCTCGCCCCGGACGAACTCCTGTCCACCGCCGACGAGCCGGGCCACCAGGCGCTGTGCGAGCGCGAGCAGGAATTCGTGCTCGACGCGATCCAAAACGACCGCGACCTCGGCCGCCACATGCAGGATGCCGTCCGCTCGCTCGCCGTGGTGCTCGCGGCGGACCAGTCCATGCGCGAACGCCGCGCCATCGACCTTTGAGGGCGGAGCGCATGGGGTCGCTGGCGCTGTCCGCCATCCGCAAGAGCTTCGGCACGGTGGACGTGCTCAAGGGCGTGGACCTCCATGTGGCCGCCGGGGAGTTCGTCGTCTTTGTCGGCCCGTCGGGCTGCGGCAAATCGACGCTGCTGCGCGTGGTCGCCGGGCTGGATGAGCAAACAACGGGCGACGTTCGGATCGATGGCCGCCTGATGAACGGCGTGCCGCCGGCCAAGCGCGGCATCGCCATGGTGTTCCAAAGCTACGCGCTGTATCCGCATCTGACGGTGGCGCGGAACATGGGCCTTGCCTTGTCGCAAGAGGGCGTCGCCGCGGCGGACATCAAGCGCCGGGTCGAGACGGCATCCGGCCTGCTGCGGCTCGACGCCTTGCTGGACCGCCGCCCGGCCGAGCTGTCGGGCGGGCAGCGCCAGCGCGTCGCCATTGGCCGGGCCATCGTGCGCCAGCCGAGCCTGTTCCTGTTCGATGAGCCGCTGTCCAACCTCGATGCGGCGCTCCGCATCGGCACCCGCATCGAGATCGCCAAGCTGCACCGCCAGCTCGGCGCGACCATGGTCTATGTCACCCACGACCAGGTCGAGGCCATGACGCTGGCCGACAAGATCGTCGTGTTGCGCGGCGGCGCCGTCGAGCAGGTCGGCCGCCCGCTGGAGCTGTATGCCCGGCCGGCCAACATGTTCGTTGCGGGCTTCATCGGCTCCCCCACCATGAACTTCATCGGCGGGGATGCCGCCACCCGGATGCGCGCCGCAACCATCGGCGTGCGGCCGGAACATCTCATTGTCGCCCGGGACGGCGCCTGGACCGGTGCCGTGTCGCACGCCGAGCGCCTTGGCGCCGACACGATGCTCTACGTCGATGTGCCGGAGACCGGGATGCTGACCGCCCGCATCCTCGGCGACATCGACCATGCCGTCGGCGACCGCGTCGGCCTCACGCCACAGGACGGCAAGGTTTACCGCTTCGACGGCGACGGGAACTCCATCGCGGCCTGAGCGGAGGCACCCTCATGCGCCAGCAGCCAGCGCTTGCGCTCCATTCCGCCACCGAAGCCGGTCAGCGTGCCGTTCGCCCCAATGACCCGATGGCAGGGCACGACAATTGAGACGGGATTGGCGCCGTTCGCGAGGCCTACGGCGCGCATGGCGCCGGGCCGTCCGATCCGGGCCGCGAGCGCGCCGTAGCTGACCGTCTGACCCGGCGGGATCTGGCGCAGCGCGTCCCACACGGTGCGCTGGAACGCGGTGCCGCCGGTCGCCACCGCGAGGCCGGCCAGGCAAGCCATGTCCCCGTCGAAGTAAGCCCGGAGCGAACGGCTGGCCGCGGAAGGGCGCCGCGCCACCTGGAACCGGACCGTGCCCGCGCCGTACTGCCGCCGTAGGAGTTGGTGCAGGCGATCCTCGTGGTCCTCCCAATCGACCGCCCGCAGCCGGTCGTCATCGTCCGTGACGACCAGGATGCGGCCGGTCGGGGTGTCGAGGTGCTCAACGGAGAAGCTCTGAGCAAGCAAGGCGGTCACTCCTGGACGGGACGGATGAAGGCGTGGGCTGGATCGGCGCGGCTTCGACAGCGCGACCGATGCCAAGGCTCGGCATCAAATACAAAATATAGACAACACAAATGATAACACGATCTCAGATTTAGTTGATTCATGGTGTCGGTTGCAATGTCGTTTTCTGACCAAACCTCCTCAATCAACGCTCTAGAGGCTCTCTTTTGTTATAGTTCAAATCAGTTGTTTTGGTAATTATCCCTGTGCAAAGCCGGTCGTTGCTGCTTTCGGCTTGCGCCACGCGCAAAGGACGTGAAGTAGAGATGGCTATACTCTTGCTGCTCCCCAGTGACGCACGGCCGCGGCGGTCATGAGGCTGCTTCTCCCTTCCGGTCCGGCGCACCTCACCTATTGCACCAACGTCCACCGCGGCGAAAGCTGGCCTGACATCTTCGCCGCCCTGCGGCGGCATTTGCCGGAGGTGAAGCGCCAGGCCTCGCCGCAGGCTCCCATGGGTGTCGGGCTGCGCCTGTCCGCCATCGCCGCGGCAGCGCTGGAAGCGCCGGCTGAGCTGCACGCGCTGCGCGAGTTCCTCGTCAGCGAGCAGCTTTATGTCTTCACGGTCAACGGCTTCCCTTATGGGCCGTTCCACGGCGAGCGGGTTAAGGAGCAGGTTTATGCCCCCGATTGGCGGGCGCCGGAGCGGCTGGCCTACACCGACCGCCTGGCCGTTCTGTTGGCGGCTTTGCTGCCCGCCGATCAGCCCGGCCTGACCGGCAGCGTCAGCACCGTTCCGGGCGCGTTCCGGGCTTCCGCCAGCACCGATGCGCGGGAAGCCATCGCGGAGGCGCTGCTGCGGCACGCCGTCCACCTCGCGGCGCTGGAAGACCGGACGGGCGGCCGCATCGCCCTGGCGCTTGAGCCGGAGCCGATGTGCCTGATGGAAACGACGGCGGAGGCGGTCGGCTTCTTCGAGGAGTTCCTGTTCACCGCGGACGCCGCGGCGCGCTTCGCCGCCCTGTCCGGACGCGCCCCGGCCGCCGCGGAAAAGCTGCTGCGCCGCCACCTCGGCCTGTGCCTGGACGTGTGCCATGCCGCCGTGGAGTTCGAGGCGCCGGCGGACAGCCTCGCGGTGCTGCGCCGCGCCGGGGTCGCGGTCATGAAGCTGCAGCTTTCCTCCGCCCTGGCCGTGCCGCGCATGGACCCTGCTGCCGCCGAGTTGCTGCGCCGCTTCGACGACGGCGTGTACCTGCACCAGGTCGTCGAGCAGGGGCCGGACGGGCTGAC
>CAXTUO010000100.1:0-8942 GCA_964247175.1 uncultured Acetobacteraceae bacterium
GGGAGCGCGGCAAGACCGACATGCTCGACATGCTGGACGCGATGAAGGTGCAGCCGGGCTCCATCGCCACCGTGCGCCAGCAGGTGCCGTTGGGGCTGGGCCACGCCATCTGGTGCGCCCGGGCGTTCATCGGCGACGACCCGTTCGCCATCCTGCTGCCGGACGACCTGGTGCTCAGCGAGGTGCCCTGCCTGAAGCAGTTGGCCGACGCCTACGCGCAGACCGGCGGCAACGTGGTGGCCGTGGCCGAGGTGCCGCAGGACCAGACCAACAAGTACGGCATCTTGAAGGTCGGGGAGGATGACGGGCGGATGGTCGAGGTGCGGGGCCTCGTGGAGAAGCCGAAGCCGGCCGACGCGCCGAGCAACCTGTCGGTGATCGGCCGCTACGTGCTGCTGCCGGAGGTGATCGGCCACCTGTCGCAGATGGAGCGCGGCGCCGGCAACGAGGTGCAGTTGACCGACGCCATGGCCAAGATGATCGGCAACACCCCGTTCCACGGGCTGCGCTACGAGGGCCGGCGCTTCGACTGCGGCGACAAGATCGGCTTCCTTGAGGCGCAGATCGCCTTCGCGCTGAAGCGGCCCGAGCTGGCGGCGGAAGTGCGCGAGTTCATGAAGCATTACCAGGACGCGGTGTGATGGCATTCCAGCACGATTTCGACCCGACCAGCCTGCGCGAGTACGACATCCGCGGCGTGGTCGGCCGGACGCTCCACCCGGCGGACGCCTTTGCCATCGGCCGCTGCTTCGGCAGCGTGGTGGCGCGCGCCGGCGGCAAGCGGGTGGCGGTCGGCTACGACGGCCGGCTGTCCTCCCCGGAGCTCGCGGCCTCCCTGGTGGACGGCTTGAAGGCGAGCGGCATGGAGGTGCTGCGGGTGGGCCGCGGGCCGACGCCCATGCTGTACTTCGCGGCGACCACGCTGAACACGGACGGCGCGGTGATGGTGACGGGCAGCCACAACCCGCCGGACTACAACGGCTTCAAGATGATGTTGGGCAAGCGCGCCTTTTTCGGGGCGGACATCCAGAAGCTGGGCCAGATGGCGGCGGCGGGCGACGTGGTGGAGGAAGCCGCCGGCAGCGACCGCGCCGTGGACGTGGCCGACGACTACGTGGCGCGGCTGGTCAAGGACTGGGACGGCGGCGACCGCAAGTTGCGCGTCGTGTGGGACAACGCGAATGGCGCCGCGGGCGAGGTGCTGACCCGGCTGCTCAAGGTCTTGCCGGGCGAGCACACCGTGCTCAACCCGGAGATCGACGGCCGCTTCCCCGCGCACCACCCGGACCCCACCATCGCCCGCAACCAGGAGCAGCTGATCGCTGCGGTGCGGGAGCAGGGGGCGGACCTCGGCATCGGCTTCGACGGCGACGCCGACCGGCTGGGCGCCGTGGATGGCGGCGGCGGCATCCTGGTGGGCGACCAGCTCATGGTCGTGCTGGCCCGCGACGTGCTGCGCACCCACCCCGGCGCCACCATCATCGCCGACGTGAAGGCGAGCCAAGTGCTGTATGACGAGATCGCCCGCGCCGGCGGCCAGCCCTTGATGTTCAAGACCGGGCACAGCCTCATCAAGGCCAAGATGGCGGAAACCAAGGCGCCGTTCGCAGGCGAAATGTCGGGCCACATCTTCTACGCCGACCGCTGGTACGGCTTCGACGACGCCCTGTATGTCGCCGTGCGCCTGATGGGCATCGTGGCGCGCATGGACACCACGCTGGAAGCGGTGCGGAAAGCGTTGCCCCAGGTGGTCAACACCCCGGAGCTGCGCTTTGACTGCGACGACACCCGCAAGTTCGCCGTGGTGCAGGAGGTGGCAGCGAGGCTGCGCGCCGCCCGCGCCGACCTGAACGACATCGACGGCGTGCGGGTGCTGACCCCGGACGGCTGGTGGCTGCTGCGCCCGTCCAACACGCAGGCCGTGCTGGTCGCGCGGGCGGAAGCGCGGGACGAGGCCGGGCTGGAACGGCTGAAGGCGGCGCTGGTGGAGCAGCTGGAAGCGTCGGGCCTGTCGGCGCCGGACTTCTCGGGGGAGAACGCCGGGCACTGACGCGCGTTGGCGCTCGCGCCGCGGTTCTACCAGGTCGCCTCGCTCCTCGCGCTGACGGAACGCGGGCTGGCCCGCGCGGAAACCGCGGCGCCGGGCTGCGTGGTGGCCGACCCGCCGCTCGCCTTCGGCCAGACCGACCTTTCAAACGTGCCGATGGACCAGCAGCCCGGCGGCACCGACTGGCGCCCGCGGCCCGGCGGCATCCCGGTCAGCCCGGCCACCCGCTACACGTTCGACGGCGCCACCGTGCATGGGCCGGAAGGCGTCGTGACCGTGGGGCGCTACGTGGTGGAGCCGACGCTGGACCACGTTTGGCCGCCGCGGGCCGGGGCGTGGCGGGACGGCGCGCTGTGGCTGGCCACCGCCCAGTTCACCGCGTTCCGCGTCGCCGAGGCCGAGCACCTGCTGCATGGCAACTGCCGCAACTACTACCATTGGCTGCTTGACGGGCTCGGGCGCTGGGGCGTCTGCCCCGCGGCCTCCTTCCCGTGCCTGCTGCCCTGGTCCGGCGAGCCGTTCCAGCAGGCCGGCCCGGCGCTGGTGCCCGGCTTGGCGGCGCGGGGGGTGACGCTCGCCCCTGGCCAGGCGATCGAGGTCCGCCGGCTGCACTGGACCACGAACCTGACCGGCGTCGGCACGCAGTTCCACCCGGCGCTGCGCCGCTTGGGGGAGGCCATGCGGTCAACCGTCCCGGCGGCCGACCGGCCCGCGCTCTACATCTGCCGCGACGACTCTTCCAACCGGCCGTTGCGGAACGAGGCCGAGGTCATGCGGCTCTGCGCGGACCGGGGCTTCCACGTCGTGCGCCTGGCGAGGCTTACGGTGGCGGAGCAGGTCGCGCTGTTCAGGGGCGCGCGGCGGATCGTGGCGCCGCACGGCGCGGGGCTGGGCAACCTGCTGTTCTGCCGCCCGGGCGCGAAGCTGCTGGAACTGCATATGGACCGCTACGTGAACTGGTGTTTCCGCCGCCTCGCCGCGACGGCCGAGGTGCGCTATGGCTGCGTGATCGGACGCACGGAGCCGGGGGAAGGGTGGGTGCATTCCCGCGCCTGGTCGCTGGACCTCGACCGGCTCGCGGCGGCGCTGGACGACCCCGGGTTCGCCCTGGACGAGTAGGAGAGCAGAGCCATGCTGCAACCGCCCCCCGCCCAGCCCGGCATGCGCGAGGATGAGGTCGATACCCCGGCGCTGCTGATCGACCTCCATGCCTTCGAGCACAACCTGGACCGCATGGCTGCCCTGCTGCGCCCCACCGGCGCCCGGCTGCGCGCCCATGCCAAGACGCACAAGTCGCCCGTGGTCGCCCACCTGCAGATCGCCCGCGGCGCCGCCGGGCAATGCGTGCAGAAGGTCGCGGAAGCGGAGGCGCTGGCCTGGGGAGGCGTGCCGGACATCCTCGTGACCAACGAGGTCGTGGGCGACGCCAAGCTCGCCCGCCTGCTGGCGCTGTCCCGCATCGCCCGGGTGGCGGTCTGCGCCGACGACCCGGCCAACGTGTCCCGCATCGAGGCAGCGGCGGAGGCGGCGGGCCACCGCATGACGGTGCTGGTGGAGATCGACGTGGGCATGGCCCGCGCCGGCATCGCCCCCGGCCCGGACGCGGTGGCGCTGGCGGAGCGCATCGCCGGGTCGCCGCACCTCCTGTTCGGCGGCCTGCAGGCCTACCACGGCAGCGCGCAGCACATCCGCACCGCCGAGGGGCGCCGGCAGGCGGTGGGCCGCGCGGTGGACGACACGCGCCGCACGGTGGAGCAGTTGCGCCAGCGCGGCCTTTCTTGCCCTATCGTCGGCGGCGCCGGCACCGGCACGTTCGAGCTGGAAGCGGCGAGCGGCGTGTACAACGAGATCCAGGCCGGCAGCTACTGCTTCATGGACGCGGACTACCGCCGCAACCAGGACGGCGTGTCCGACGGGTTCCAGCAGGCGCTGTTCGTGCTGTCGGGCGTGATGAGCGCCGCGCGCCCCGGCCTCGCAGTGCTGGACGCCGGGCACAAGGCGGTGGCGGTGGACAGCGGGCTGCCTTCCGTGTGGCGGCGGGAAGAGGACGTGCGCTATGTCGGCGCGTCCGACGAGCACGGCAAGCTCGAATGGGGGGCGGAAACGAGCGGGCCGAAGCTCGGCGAGAAGCTGCGCCTCGTGCCGGGCCATTGCGACCCGACGGTGGACCGCTACGACTGGTACGTCGGCGTGCGCGGCGGCCGGGTGGAGTGCCTGTGGCCGGTCGCGGCGCGCGGGGGGCTGGCGTGAGCGGCGCGCACCGCCCGCTCGGCTCCCTCATCGAACCGGGGCAGCGCGTGCTGCATCCCGGGCGGCCGGACTGGGGCGTGGGCCAGGTGCAATCGGCGGTCGGCGACCGCATCACGGTGAACTTCGAGCACGCGGGTAAGGTGCTGGTGAACGCCGCCGTCGTGGCGCTTGATGTCCTGGAAGACGAGGATGACGGTTGAACCAAAATCATGGTTGAAGCTGGGGCCGTCCGGCCCGACTTGGTAGGCATGATCGATCCGTTTGGCCGCGCCATCACCTACCTGCGGGTGTCCGTCACCGACCGCTGCGACCTGCGCTGCGTGTATTGCATGGCGGAGGACATGACCTTCCTGCCCAAGGCCGACGTGCTGTCCTTGGAGGAGCTGGAACGGCTGTGCGCCGCCTTCATCCGGCTCGGCACGGACAAGATCCGCATCACCGGGGGCGAGCCGCTGGTGCGCCGGGACGTGCAGCTCCTGTTCGGGCGGCTGGGGCAGCGCTTGGGCGAGGGCCTCAAGGAGCTGACGCTGACCACCAACGGGACCCAACTCGCGAAGCACGCGGACGCCCTATACGCCGCGGGCGTCCGCCGGGTGAACGTGAGCCTCGACACGCTGGACCCGGCGCGGTTCGCTTCGATCACCCGCTGGGGCAAGATTGGAAAAGTGCTGGACGGCATCGCCGCGGCCAAGGCAGCTGGGCTGCACGTGAAGATCAACGCCGTCGCGCTGAAAGGCGTGAACGAGGACGAGATCGACGCCATGCTGGCCTGGTGCGGCGCGCAGGGCCATGACCTGTGCCTGATCGAGACCATGCCGATGGGCGACATCGGCGGCGACCGCACGGACCAGTACCTGCCGCTGTCCCTGGTCCGCGCCCGGCTGCGGCAGCGCTGGACGCTGCACGGCACCGACTACCAGACCGGCGGACCCGCCCGTTACTACGACGTGGCGGAGACCGGCACCCGGGTCGGCTTCATCACGCCGATGACCCACAACTTCTGCGAAAGCTGCAACCGGGTGCGGCTGACCTGCACGGGGACGCTTTACATGTGCCTGGGCCAGGACGACGCGGCCGACCTGCGGCGGGTGCTGCGCGACGGGGCGACGGACCCGGAGCTGGACGCGGCCATACGCCTCGCGATCACCCGCAAGCCCCAGGGGCACGACTTCGTCATCGACCGCCGCAACCCGGCGCCTGCCGTCGCGCGGCACATGAGCCTTACTGGAGGCTAAAGGCTTATTCGGGAGCAAGTGCCCGGGCTGACAGGCCGGTTGGCTGCATGGTGCAGGTCCATCCGCCGCGGAAGGCATCGCGCTTGATGCCAGGCTCGTTCCTAGGGGCAGCCCGCGCCAGGTATGGCCACCTCGAAAGCCTCGACGCGCCCGTTACGCTCGGCACGTTGCCGGTCAGGATCATGGGAGTCGGCCGTGCAAACGTACAGGGTGCGCCGGTCCTCACCCCCCAGCATGCAGGCGTAGGCGGGCCGCCCCGTCTCGACGCGCTCCAGGACCTCACCGCCCTCGCGGACCCGAAGGCAGGCGTCGCTCCGTGGCGAGGCCAGCCACACCGCCCCTTCCGCGTCCAGGCAGATCCCGTCCGGGACCGAGCCGTCGGTGAGTTCCGCCCAAACGCGGCGGTTGGACAGGCCGCCGTCCTCGGCGATGTCGAAGGCGGTCAAGCGGCCGCCGAAGGTTTCGGCGATGACCAGGGTGCGGCCGTCCTCGGTGATCACCGACCCGTTGGGGAACAGGAGATCGTCGGCCACCACGCGCGCGGAGCCGTCCGGGTCCACCCGGATCAGCACGGTCGGCCGCGGCGCCTCGGTGCCGTCAAGCTCGAAGCCGAAGTTGCCGACGTAGGCGCGGCCCCGCCGGTCCACCGTCATGTCGTTGCAGCGCCGGGGCGCCAGGCCGGACAGGTCGGCGTGGGTCACGAGGGCGCCGTCCGGCTCCCGACGCAGCACCCGCTTGTCGGCCATGGACACCACGAGCAGCCGGCCATCGGGCAGCCATCCGAGGCCGGACGGCTGCATCGGGACGTTGCACACGGTTTCGACGACGCCATCCACGAGCCGGTTGACCTGGTCGCCGTGCATGTCGGACCACCACAGCGCGCCCTCGTGCCAGCGCGGCGCCTCGCCGAACGCCACGTCCGTCGCCACGATCATCGGCTTCCCTCCGTCGCCCGCGCTTCGGCGGTTCGCCCCAGCAAATTACTCCTGGATGCCTCGCCCGGGAAGGGCATCGCCAGTTTGATGGGCGATAGGCACGGTGAGGGGCGCACAGCGGGCCGGGGTGACTTGAAGCGCTTCATCTGCCGTTCCCGTCTTCGAGTTGGCTGGCAGGAGTTTTCGGCTCGATTGTTGACGCCCTTGTGCCAAGCGCAGACTGGGCCGTGGTGATGCGGCCGTGAGCGGCACGCCCGGCATGGCCAGGCCGGCGGCGCCGTTGCACGGCGTCAGCTTCGGCGAAGCGTTCCGGGTCTGGCTGCGTGTCGCGGCGCTCAGCTTTGGCGGGCCGGCCGGGCAGATCGCGGTGATGCACCGCATCATCGTCGAGGAAAAGCGCTGGGTCGGCGAGGCGCGGTTCCTGCACGCCCTGGGCTACTGCACCGTGCTGCCGGGGCCGGAAGCGCAGCAGCTTGCGACCTACCTCGGCTGGCTGATGCACCGGACGCCCGGCGGTGTCGTGGCCGGCACGCTGTTCGTGCTGCCGGGCTTCGTCTCGATCCTGGCGCTGAGCCTCATCTATGCCGCCTACGGCAGCGTAGGCGCGGTGGCGGCGGCGTTCTACGGGCTGAAGGCGGCGGTGCTGGCCATTGTGGTGCAGGCCGTGCTGCGGGTCGGGCGCAAGGCGTTGCGCAGCCGCGCCACCGTGGCGCTGGCGGTACTGGCCTTCGCGGCGCTGTTCCTATTTGCGGTCCCGTTCCCGGCGGTGATGGTGGCGGCCGGGCTGACCGGGTTCGTTGGCGCCCGCATGGGATGGCCGGGCTTCGCCGGTGCCGGTGAGGGGCACGGCGCCGAGCCTGCATTGCTGGACGACGCCCGCGGCGCGACGCCGGACCACGCCCGGCCTACCCTCCGGGGAGCACTGCGCGCCGGCGCGTTCTGGCTGACGCTTTGGCTCGTCCCGGTTGCCTGCGTGCTGCTCGCCTGCGGCGCCGGCAGCACCTTCGGCCGCATCGCCGTGTTCTTCAGCCAGATGGCCGTCGTCACCTTCGGCGGCGCCTACGCCGTGCTGGCCTACGTCGCGCAGCAGGCGGTCGAGGGCTACGGCTGGCTGCGCCCCGGCGAGATGCTGGACGGGCTGGGCATGGCGGAAACCACGCCCGGCCCGCTCATCATGGTGCTGGAGTTCGTCGGCTTCATGGCGGCCTTTCGCGATCCCGGGACGCTGACGCCCTCCGTCGCCGGCACGCTGGGCGCGGCGCTGGCCACCTGGGTCACGTTCGTGCCTTGCTTCCTGTGGATTTTCCTGGGCGCCCCGTTCATCGAGGCGTTGCGGCACAACAGGTCGCTGAACGCGGCGCTGGCCGCCATCACCGCCGCGGTGGTGGGGGTGATCCTCAACCTCGCCGTCTGGTTCGCGCTGCACAGCCTGTTCCGGGCGCAGGTGCCGGTGCGCGGGTCGGGCCTGGCGTTTGATTGGCCGGTGTTCGGCAGCCTCGACCCTTGGGCGGCGGCATTGTCGGTGGCCTCGGCGCTTGCGCTGCTGCAGGGGGCCGGGGTGATCCCGACCTTGGCGGGCTGCGCGCTGGCCGGGGTCGCGCTGCGCCTTGCCGGGGTCCTTGGATAATGCCGGCTACTTCAAAGCGTCCAACAGGTTGATCCGGCCCGCGCCGGGCTTCAACGGCTGCGGCTGCTGCGGGCCGGGCGCCCAGCCGGTGATGCTGGCGAAGCGCAGGGTCGCCGCCATGCGCCCGTCGCGCTGCGGCGAAGCGGACAGCGCCGCGGGAAACAGAGCGCGCGGCGGAATGCGCCGGTCCCGTAGCGCCACGGCGTTGCCCTCCCCCGCGGCGCGCAGGTCGCGCAAAAGGGCGAGCGGGTCGGCGTAGCGCAAGGAAATCTCCTCCACGTCCGCCACCGGCAGCGCGAAGCCGGCGCGCTGCAGCAGGGCCGCGAGGTCGCGCAGTTCCGGGAACGGCGAAACGCGCGGAGACGCGCCGCCCGTCAGCTCGGCTTCCGCCTCCGTCAGCGCCGTGCGGAGTTCACCCAGCGTGCCCAATGACGGCAGGCTGGCGAGCAGCAGGCCATCCGGCTGCAACGCTTGGCGCAACTGGATGAGTGCGCCGGGCAGGTCGTTGACCCAGTGCAAGGACAAGCTTGCCACCACCAGGTCGAAGCTGCCCGGCGCGAAGGGCAGCCATTCCTCGTCCGCCGCCACGCACGGGCCGCCGCCCAGCGCCGCCATCCGCGGCGACAGGTCGCAGCTCACGACCTCGATCCCGCGGGCGCGCAGCAGTGGCGCCACGACGCCGCGCCCGCCCACGTCCAGCGCGCGGGCGAACCGGTGCGTGGTGTCATCCAGCCGGTCCAGCAAACGCTCGGCGCAGTCCTGCAGCAGGTCAGCGACCTGGCCCACCGTGGCAGCGGCGCGGTCGCGGTGCAGGCGCACGGCCCGGCGGTCGAAAACGGTGGGGTCGC
>CAXTUO010000101.1:0-8915 GCA_964247175.1 uncultured Acetobacteraceae bacterium
GGCTGAAGCCGCAGGGGATGCCGGTTATGGACGGCACGCTCCATTATGTTGCCGTCGAGGGCAACCGGGGCCGGGAGAAGTCGGGTGCCTACCGGGCGTACTACGACGACGGCTGGCCTTCGGCGGCCTTGTGGAATTGGAAGCGCGGCGGCGACGGCGGTTTTGCGGGCACCTGGACGGCGGATGCCGAGGCGGTGCCGATGTCGGCGGCCGAGCAGGCGACGCTGGCCCGGCAACAGGCGGAGCGCGCGGCGGCGCGGGAGCGCGGGCGGCAGGCACGGGAGGACGCCGGCGCTGCGAATGCCGTTGCGATGTGGGAAGCGGCGAAACCGGCCATAGCGGCACATCCCTATCTCGCGGCGAAAAGCGTCGAGGCGCACGGCATCCGCGAGACCGCACGAGGCGAGCTGTTGATCCCGCTGCGGGACGTGGACGGAAGGTTGCGCAACGTGCAAACCGTTGCCGCGGACGGGACGAAGCTCTACTTGGCCGGCGCGCAGAAGGTCAGCACCTTCCACATCCTCGGCAAGCTGCGGCCCGATGTGCCGGTGCTGGTTGCGGAAGGCTACGCCACCGCCGCGACGGTGCATGAGGCCACGGGGCTGCCGGTCGCGGTGGCACTGGACACGAGCAACCTCAAGGCGGTTGCCCTGGCGCTGCATGAGCGCGATCCGGCGCGGCCGATCCTGTTCGCCGCCGACAACGACGCGCACCTTCCGTTGCGGCCGACGCCGCTGCCCAACGCGGGCTGGGAGAAGGCGAGGGCCGCAGCGGCGGAGACCGGAGGCACGGTGCTGCTGCCGGACGCCGTGCCGCATCGGCTCGCGGCCGGGAAGGGCACGGACTGGAACGACTATGCCGCCCACCATGGCCTTGGTGCGGTGAGGGCTGCGCTCACGGGGCAGATGCTGGCGTCGCAGATGCCCGCCGCCCTGGCGGGTGAGCGCCAGGGCAGCAGGGGACAGGCAGCTTAGTGCGTTGGCTGGCGCAACGCCACGTCGCGCAGGAAAGCCCCAAAGTCGAACAGCCCGGCTTTCGCGAGCACCTCCTTGCGGAAACCGTAGGCCATCATGCTGCCTGCTGCGGCGCCTGGGTTGGGGCCTGTGCCGCGACCTTCTGCGCGGGCGTGGCCGCGGCGTCCTGGGCACGGAGCCGGGTGCCCTCCTCTTCCTTGGTCTTCCAGGCGCTGGCGGGTGACGCGGCGGCCTGATCCGCCTTGACGGCGAGCGGCTTGAGGCCGGCGACGATGGCCTTGTCATCGACCATGAACTCGGTCGCGCTGCCGGGCTTGAGCGAGAGGCCGCCGAGCGCGGCCTTGGGCACGTCCACGTAGTGGACCGCCTCGCTCCGCGCGACCTGCCGAGCGTCAGTGGTGAGCGTCATGCTTTCCTTGCTTGGGCTGTAGAAGCGAACGTGATCCGCGGCGGGCGGCTTGGCTGCGGGTGCCTGCGTTGGCTTCGGAGCCGCCGTCGCCTCCGCCGCACCCCGCGCCGCCTTCGCCACCTTGGGTGCTGGGGATTGGGCCGGCGCCTGCTTCGCCGTTTTCTGCTCGCCCTGCCCCTGCTTGGCGGTGTCAGCAGCGCGGGCCTTCTCGCCGGCCTGCTCGACGGCAGACCATGCTTGCTGCGGCGAGGCGGCCCTGACCGGCACCGGCTTGACCGCAGCCGGCGCGCTCTCGGTTGCCACCGCGGCGGGCTTGAGGGCCGCCTGGCGCCGCGTCAGCTCCTGCCGGTCCGTTTCGGTCGGTTTGTAGCCTTCGGTCGCGATGCCGCGCACCCCGGCCTGGACCCACGCCTCACGCCGGAAATCCTCGCTCCCGCGCAGCCGCAGCGTGTCCCAACCGCGCGCCTGCGCGAGGTCGAGCACGGCGGTGACGGTTTGCCGGTCGTCGTGCTTGGTGCGGATGCGCGCGGGGTCGGCGCGCATGACTTCCCGCTTCTGCTGGTAATCGGCGAAATACGTCCGCGTCTTGCCCCGGTCGGCGGTGTAGAGGCCGTGCCGCTTGGCGATGGCGTCCTCCTCGGCCTCGGCGGGCTTGCCCCCGCGCCCGAGTGGTGCCGCCCTCACGGCCGGCTGTGCCGCCGCGTCCCGTTCCGCGCGGGCGCGCCGTTGCGCGGCCCCGGCCAGCTCGGCGGCGGTCGCCTCGCGAACCGGCACGTCCTCCGCCGCCGCCCTGGCGCGGCTCCTTGATGGCGCAGCCGCTTCCACGCTGTTGTCGGTGTCGAAGAAGCCCATGGTGTCGTCCTCCTACTCCGCGGCCAAATGCGGCGCGCTGGGGTGCAGCCTGGCGCGGGCTGCTCGCATGAAAACCGCAGCGCGCACGAGAAGCGGCCGCCTGACAGGGGCGGGGGTCACGTTCGGCAGGACAGGCGGCCGGCCAGTCCGTTCAACGACGGTCAGCACGTCCTCAAGCCACTCGGCAGTGTCCCGGTCGCAGCGTTCCAGGACGCGCTGGGCGCGTTGCAACGTCGGCAGGCGCCGTTCCAGCACGCGCCACCGGGTTGCGGCGTCCAGCTCCCGGTGCAGGTCGCGCGAGCCGGCGGTGATCCGGCGCCCTTCCTCGTTGAACCGCCTGTTATGCACAGTGGGCAGCGTGCCGGTGGTCGCGACCGTTTCGGACGTTGCCATGGTTGTTTCCGGCAACATGCGGTCCGCCACGTCGATCAGGTCGTAGGCAAGGGTCAGGAGCTTCGCGCGGCCGGCGGATTGATCGAGGCAAAGGCGGGGGCCGGGCCGTGACGTGTCCCGTCCGGTCGAACGCTGCCGGATGGACATGAGCACGGCGCGGTCGCCGATGCCGACGAACTCCTCCACGACGAGCCACAGGCCGCCGACGTTGTGTTGCAGCAGGAACCGCTTCTTGCCCATCTGCTCCTCCCTATTCAGCGGCCACGCTCGCCGGCGCGTCAGCCTTGCGGTGCCGGGCGACGCCGAGCATCGCCCGCGTGTCGCGGCGCTTCCAGCCCACGGCGGAATGGTGCCGCAGCGCGTGCCGGCCGGCGGGGAAGGTGATGCGCTCGTCGTCGTCCAGGTCGGTGAGCAGCTCGGACACCTTCATCAGCTCGCGCGAAACCTCGTGCTCGTTGCTGCTCGCGCCGTCCGAAGCGCTGCGGGCCTCCATGAGCCGGCCCGAGCGGCCTTGGTTGGCGCCGAGGGAGGTGGCGAGCGCGCCGTAGGTGCCGAGCATCTCGCTGACGTTCTTGGCGCTCTGCAAGGACCGGAAGCCCGTGTAGCTCCGCCATGCGAGCGTCTCGTACAGCTCGTCCCGCGCGTCCGGGCCGCCCCACACGCGCGCGACCTGGCTGTCCGAATGGTAGAGCAGGTGCAGGCTGCACTTGTACTTGCGGCCCTGGTTGAGCACGGCCCGCAGCGCGGGGTCGGGGCCGACCAGCTCGGCCTCGTCGATGGCGAACAGCACGCGCCCGTCCACGGCGCCTTCGGCGCCCATCACGGCGTCCACATGGCGGCCGACGATCATGCGGGCGACGCCCGGCGTGCTTTGCAGATCCTTCTGCGGCACTTGGCAGAAAACGGTGGTGTCGCCGCGGCAAAGGTCGCGCATGTTGTAGGTGCTGCCGCTCACCAGGCTGGCATAGTCGGCCGACGACAGCCATTCGGTGTCGTCGGTCGCGTTGGTGATAGCGCCCGAGAACGTCACGTCCGCCTGCTTCCAGATCGAACGCGCCAGCGACCGGGCGCTTTCGTTGGGCGAGTGCTCGGCGATGCCGCGCAGCACGCTGCGCACCCGGTCCTCGCCAAGGTCGAGGCCGGCGCGCAGCGTCCGCAGCGTCTTGTCCTCCGGCGCGAGGTCCGGGTTCGCCATCATGTCCAGCAGCAGGGCCAGGATGATCGTGCGGCCCCAGGACTTGAAGCGGGCGCCCTCGCCCTCGCCGATGAGGCCGACCAGGCGCGAGGCGACACGGCGCAGCTCGCCCTCCGCACCCGGCCGGCGCATGTCCACGCCGGAAAGGACGTTCGGCCCGGCACCGCCGATGTCGAGGCGCACGACACGCTGGCCGCGCAGTTCCAGCTCCTCGCCGAGCATGTCGGCCAGTTCGCCGCTGGGATCGAGCACGAAGGCGCCCTTGCGCCAGGTGAGCAGCGAGGTGGCCAGGTTGCTCGACTTGTTCGTGCCCGGCGGCCCGATCACGGCGGAGTGCGTGCTGCCGCGCTCGCAGCGGTCGATGAGCAGCGGCGCGTCGTCGCGCGCGCCGATCTGGCCGACGACCAGGCCGCCCACGCCGGGCGACGGGGTGGACGGGAACAGCCGCGACGCTTCGCCGGGCTTGAGCCAGCGGGCGCGGCCGAGGTTATCGCTGCTGCCGCGGGTGATCCCGTGGCGATGGGCGAAAGGGCGCTGGAACAGCCCTCCTCCGCGGGCGAGGAGCAGGCGGCCGACGAGCACGAACGGGGCCGAGGCCGCCAGGGCCGCGACGACGACGCACAGGGTCTCGCCGAGGTCGTCACCGAAGGCCCGCGCGTGGACGAGCCACTGGTAGGGCCGCTGCCACGCGGCCATGTGCCGGTCGTGGAAACCGTCGATCAGCCACAGCAGCGCGCCCGAAGCGAGGGTGAGCCAAAGCACGGCGAGCAGCGCCGCCCAAGCCAGGCTGCGCAATCCCACAATGAACCCCGGCCGCGGCATCACAGCTCCTCCAGCAGGTCGGCAAAGCCCTTGCCCTCCCGCTCGGCGGCGGGACGGAACCAGACCTCGCCGATGGCGCGGCGCCCGCGCTCGTTCTCGACGGGCATGATGAAGTCGATGGCGCTCGCGAGCTGGGCGGCGATGGTTTCGTCCCGCATTGCACGCCCGGTGTCGCTCGACTTGACGTAGTTGAACAAGCGGCGCGCGGCCTCGGCGGGGGTGCGGCCGTGGATCGTCGAGAGCGAACCCGGGTGCCCGGCCATCACCTCGTCCACGAACACCCAGGCGGCGTCCGCGGAGCGCATCTCGCCGAGCAGGATGCGCGTCGGGCGCGAGCGGAGGGCCGACTTCATGAGCAGCGCGGGGGTGAGGCAGTCGTTGCCGCCGTTGGCCGGGTAGAACAGGCGGATGTGGTTCGGCTGGCGCAGGACCAGCTCGGCGGCGTCCTCGATGGTGACGATGCGCTCGTCCTTGTCGATGGCGCCGCCCAGCAGGCGGCTGAGCCGGCTCTTGCCGGCGCCGGTCGGGCCGCAGAACAGCCCGGTCTTGCGCGTGGCGCAAACGCCGCGCAGCCACCCCTCGATGTCGCCGGCATCGTAGCGTTCCAACAGGGCGTTGTCTTGTGCGCGGCGGCGCTCGTGCCGCACGTCCCAGCGGTTCCAGCGCGACGTGTCGTACAGCCTCGGCACGTCCTCGATTTCGTCCACCTCGACATCGCCGCGGCGGAAGGTGAGCGCCATCGTGCCGGCGGGTACGGCGGGCGGCATCAGGCTTTCCAAGCGCAGGCCGCCGGGAAGGTCCGCGGACAGGATCGGCTCGCGCGGGGTGATGCGCTGGCGCGTCTGCGAGGCGGCGAGGACGGACAGGCCGTAGAGCCGGTTATAGGTCATGGCCGGCAGCTCGACGCGGTGCCAGGCGCCGTGCGTAAGATGCCAGCCCACGCCCGGCGCCTGGATCGCCAAGTCCTCGGTTTCCGGCGCGTAGAGCCGCCCGGCGAGAGGGCGGAGAGCCGCGTTCAGGGCGGCGAGGTTGGCGGCGCCCGTGCTCCCCGTGCTCATTGCAGCGGGCACGCCAGGGGGTCCACCTGCATGGCCCGCGTGCAGGCATCGTACAGGTCGATGTCCTGGCCCACCTGGACCGTGACCGGCAGCGCCTGGTCGCGCATCGCGACCGGCGGACGGTTGATGCTGCCCTGCAATTCCTGGCTGGCCAGCCCCTGCGCCTGGCCGCCGAGGCTGCCGAAGTTAAGCACGGTGCCGTTGCTCCCCGTGACGGCCCGGGACAGGGCGGCGGTGCCCGCGGCCTGCCCGGCGCCGATGGCTGTGTCCATGAGCGCGTAAAGGGCGACGGCGCCGGCGCGGTCCCAGAAGAAGGTCTGGATGTCGGCGTCCTCGCCGGCGCGGCCCATGGCGTCGGCGCCGATGCCGGGGAAGGTCACGGTGAACCAGGGCGCCTCGATCTTCGTGTAAACGACGCCCAGGCGCCGCTGGAACCGGTCCATCCCTTCCTTGATCTGGCCGACGATGACCGTGTGCGGCGGCAGCAAGCCACGCCGGCCGTCGTCGCTGCGCACCCATTTCGGCGTGCGGCACGTCACGTAGCCCGTCCGGCTGCTGTCGTTCGCCTCGACGGGGTTGCAGGGCAGGCTCGCGCCGGTTCGGATGGTGTAGCTCCGGTGCGTGAGGAACACGGCGTGGGCCGCGCCTTCGCCCGGCACGGCGACGGCGGGCGCCCCCGACGCCGCCGCGGTGGACGCTGCGGCAGCAGGAGTGGCCTGCGACGCCGCCGGGGCCGGTTGCGCGGATGCCGTCTCGACAGGCCCGGCGTAGAGCGCGAGTGGGGCGCCGTCCTGGACGACGCGGCGGCGGCGGCGCGGCGTGGTCGGCGCGCGTCCCGCGTCGCCCATGTTCGCCGCAGCCGGCTGGACCCCGCTTTGCGGCGATGGCGGGGCGTAGTCATGGACAGGGGAGGGCGGCAGCGGGTCTTGGTTCTGCAGCTTGGCGGGGGACGTGCCCGACAGGTCCGGCAGCATGACTACGCCGACGATGCCGAGGACGGTGAGGCCGAGCAGGCCGAGCTTGACGCCTCCCGGCATCCCGCTCCACCCGCCGGCTGCGGGGGGCGGGGCGGCGGCTTCGTCGGCCGCCGCGTCGCCGCGGAACAGGCCCCTCACCGACCGGCACCCGCGAAGGGCGAGACGGTCGGTGCGGTCCGTCCGTCGGGGTCGCGCCCGCCGTTGATGACGCAGCCGGCTTCATCCCCGTCGCGCAGCGTCCACACCGTCTCGGTCCCCGACACGCGCAGCGTGGCCCCGGTCGCATCCGGCTCGGTGGCCCAGCGCGCGAGGGTCGGCTTGCCGTCCGGCCCCTTCTCGTAGATGTTCGGCAGGCGTCGATTGCCGTTGAAGCGCAGAAAGGTCGTGCGCCCGTCGTCCCAGCCGTCGTCCGGCTTGACGGCCACGCTGCCCTTGTAGCCGTAGCGGTGGTTGTCGGTCGCCGCCGGCCCCGGCACCAGTGGCGGCAGCATCGCCCGGCGCTCGCGCGCGGCTGCGAAGCGCACCACGGCGGCCTTGCGGGCTTCGGCCAGGCGCTCCGCCCGCTCGCGGGCCGGAAAGGCGAAGGTGACGCTCCACATGGTCTTTGCCTGGCCGTGATCCGTGGCGCTCGCATTGACGACGGCCGGCTTGGTGGCGTCAGGATCGTCCGCGACCAGCTCGAAGGCGTAGGGGACCATGACCTTGCGCCCCGTGATCGGGTCCGTGCGGCTGGTCTGGATGAACATCGGCTGGTTGGAGAGGAACCGCTTGGGTTTGAGATAGATGAAGTTGCCCATGATATCGACGCACAGGTTGGCGTCGCACACCGGTGCCTTGGTCGTCTGCCCGCCGCCGCCTTGCGCCGGCTTGCTTGTGAGCGCCGTGTTGACGCCGTCGATGGCGGCCACGACCGTGGAGCGGGGCGGCGCCTCGTCCTCGTCGGGATCGGGCGAGATAATAGTCTGGTCCGACACGATGACGCGCTCGACGTGCTCGTCGCCGCCGAGGATGAGCCGCAGCGAAACGCCGGGCGAGGCCGGCAGCAGGACCGGGTTGTTCGGGTCGTAGATGACGGTCCGCATCCGCGTGTCGAGTTTGCTTGCCTCGGGCGGATCAACGGTGGCGAGGGCGGGCACGGCCGCGAGCGAGGCGAGCGCGGTCGCCGCGGCCAGCAAGGCAGGGGTCGTCATGGGCGACGCTCCGTGAGAGCCGCGCGTTGCGGCAGGATCGGGCGCGCGTTCTCGGGGCGCGCCCCGGGGTAGTCGAGAACCTGGACGCCTGGCGCGTTGAACGTCACGCGGTCAAGCCAGGCGCGGCGCTTGTCGTCGGCCGGGTAGATGCCCGTCCGGTAGCGCACGGTGACGGTGTAAACCGGCGCCGCGTCGATGTCGGCGAGCGTCATCCGGCCATCATCCTCGGCACGGTGGAAGCGGAACAGGTATTGGTCGCCATCGGTGCCGACCGGGGTAGGCGGGTCCACAAGGTCGCACTGCACCGTCAGATGGTGCTCGCCGTAGAGGTGCTGCGGCGCCAGGGCGTTGGAGAGCGCGAACTGCGCGCGCACCTGGCTGCCGACGCGCAGCTCCGACATGGCTTGCGCGATGTACGCCTGCCGGACGAAGGCGGTCGAGCCATAGCACTCGCGCGCCTGAACGTAGGTCCACAGCGCGTTCTGGACATCCTGCTCCTGCCGTCCGGCCGGCGCGACCTCCTCGTAATGGTCAGAGGCAACGATCTCGTTTTGCCCTTGGAACGCGGCGTAAACGACCGGCCGCTTCGCGACGAGGACGGCGAGCTTGGTGTTGTTGTAGATCGCCCAGGCGGCCAGGGCGCCGAGGCCGAGGATGGCGGCGTCCCGCGCGCGGGTGTCCAGCCACTTGCGCCGCTTGAGAGCGGCGTGCTGCGCGCGCACGGCGGCGGAGCGTTCGTCACGCTTGGCGCGGGTTGCGGCGTCCACGTCCGGCATCAGCGCGCCTCCCCGTCCGAGGGGCACAGCCGGTCGAGGGTGGCAAAGTCGTCGGGCGTCGGCTGCCAAGCGGTTGCGTTGAGGGCGACCACCGGCCCGCGGCAGGTCGCGAGCCGGTGCTGCTCGGCGCAGCCCGTGGCGGCGAAGGCCAGGACCAGGACGAGGGCGCGGCGGAGGGTCATGGCGTGGAGGCTCCTAGACGCGGGAGGCTGAGTTGCCGGCGCCCCCGGCCGCGCCGCGGCGGGTCGCGGCGGCGAGGCGGGCAGCAG
>CAXTUO010000102.1:0-8911 GCA_964247175.1 uncultured Acetobacteraceae bacterium
CCCTCATGCTCGCCGGGTCGGCGGGGGTGCTGCTGGCACTGCTGTGGCGGCCGATGCGGCGCCGGGCACCTTTGGCAGGGACGCTCGTGGTGTCCGGGCTGCTGGCCTGGCTCGCCGCGCCGCATTTGTCCTTGCTGCTCGTGGAAGCCTATCCGACCAGCTACTACACCTCCCCGACCGGCTTCGCGGCGGCGTCGGTCATGCAGGGCGCGGCGCTCTACCCGGAGCACTGCGCGCGCTGCCATGGTGCGGAGGGCCGCGGCGACGGTCCGGACGCCGGCGCCCCGCCCGTGCCGCCCGCCGACCTCACCGCGGCGCATCTGTGGGAGCATTCGGATGGCGAGCTGTTCTGGTGGCTGCTGCACGGGATGGAGGCGCCGGACGGTACGGAGGCCATGCCGGGCTTCGCGGGCGTGCTGTCCGATGACCAGCGCTGGGCGCTGATCGACGCGGTCCGTGCCCGCAACGCCGGTTTCGCTTTGAAAGACTCAGGCGCTTGGCCGCAGCCGGTGGCACTCCCCGGCTTCAGCCTGGCCTGCCCGGGACGGGATTTCCTTGCCACCGACGACCTCCGGGGCCGCGTGCTGCTGCTCGTGGCCGAGCAACCGGGCGTGCCGCTGCCCAAAGCCGCCGGTGCGTTCCTGGTCGTGCTGACGCGGGAGGAGCCGGAAAGCCGTTTCGCCTGCACCTCCTCCGACCCGGCGGCCTGGGATGCCCTGGCCGTCGTCACGGGCCAATCGCCGGACAGGCTTGCCGGGTCCCGGGTGATGGTGGACGGCAACGGGTGGATGCGCGCCTTCAAGGCCGGGCCGGACGCTGGGGCGTGGGACGATCCTGTTGCCTTCGCCGCAGCCGTCCAGGCCATCGCCGCCACGCCAATCGGCGCCGCGGGCGGGGAAGGGCATCACCACCACTGACCGCAGGCACCCGGCGGCTATTCCGCCTCGGCCGGGAACACCTGCAACCGCACCGGCATCGGATGATAGCCGTTGCGGGGATTGTTGACCTGCGGACGGATAGAGATGACGCACAGCACGACCATCGCCGCCACAGGCGCGGTGCGCGTCGATGCCGGCCTGTTCTTCGGGCGATATGTCCATCATCGGGCCACCCTGGCGTGGTTGGAATGCAGCAGCACCGACAGCTCCCGCCGCAGCGCGTTGAACTCGGGGGAGGACACGTCGCGCGGCCGGGGCAGGGGGACCGGCACGTCGCATACGATGCGCCCGGGGCCGGGCGACATGACGACCACGCGGTCGGCGAGGAAGATCGCCTCCTCGATGGCATGGGTGACGAACACGACGGTGAGGCCGGTGCTGGCCCACAGCGCCAGCAGCTCGTCCTGCAGCCGCTCCCGCGTCATGGCGTCCAGCGCGCCGAACGGCTCGTCCATCAGCACCACCCGGGCGTCGTTGGCCAGCACCCGGGCGATGGCGACCCGCTGCTTCATGCCGCCGGACAACTGGTGCGGATAGGCGTCGGCAAAGGCGGACAGGCCGATCATGTCGAGGAACCGCTGCGTGGTGGCCGCGACCTCCGCCCGTCCCTTGCCGCGGCTTTCCGGGCCGAAGCCGATGTTGCGGCGCACCGTCAGCCAGGGGAACAGGCCGTAGTCCTGGAACACCATGCCGCGGTCCGGCCCCGGCCCCTCCACCCGCCGCCCGCGCGCCTCGACTCGGCCCTCGCTCACCGTCTCGAACCCGGCGATGATGCGCAGCAGCGTCGATTTGCCGCAGCCGGACGCGCCAATCAGGCACACGAACTCGCCCCCGGCGACGCTCAACTCCGCGTCCTGCAACGCTGTCACCTCGCCGCCCGGCCCGGCGAACCGCTTGGTGACGGACTGCACCCGGATGGCGTCAGGTAGGGGCGTCATGTGTGCTGCGGACTCCAGCGCAGCACCCGCCGGCCGAGCCGCAATACCGCCTGGTCCGACAGGTATCCCACCGCGCCGATTGTCACCATGCCGGCGATGACGATCTCGGTCCGCGACAACTGCCGCGCATCCATGATCATGGCGCCCAGTCCCGTTTCCACGCCCGTCATCTCGCCCACCACGATAACGACCCAGGACAGCCCGAGGCCGAGCCGCAGCCCGGTGAAGATGCCGGGCAACGACGCCGGCAGCACCACGCGCGTGAACATGGCCGCCGGCGTCGTGCCGAGCATCGCCGCCGCCTCGAACAGCCGCGGCTCCACGCTGCGCACGCCGAACACCGTGTTGATGAGGATCGGGTAGAACGCGCCGAGCGCCACCAGGAAGAACGCCGAGCGCGGGCCGAGGCCGAACACGATCATGGACAGCGGCAGCCACGCCGTGACCGGCACCGGGCGCAGCACCTGCAACACCGGGTCAAGCAGGGCACGCGCCAGCCAGACCCGGCCGATGAGGAGGCCCAGCGGCAGCGCCACGGCCGCAGCCAGCAGGAACGCGCCGTACACGCGGGACGCGGATGCGATGACATGGGTCAGCAGCATCCCGCTGAACGCATCGTCGTTGATGCCGCCGAAGGCCAGGTCCCACAGCGCCAGCCCGACCTCGCCCGGCGCCGGGATCAGCCGATAGCCGCTGCCGCGCGTGGACGCCCACCAGCCCGCGAGCGCCAGCAAAGGCAGGGCCAGGGCGAGCGGCGCTTGCAGCCGCAGGAGGCGCGGCGGCGTCACGACGCGGCCGCGACCTCGTCCGAGAAGCGCGGGTCCAGGAAGGCGAAATCGGGCAGGGCGCGGATCTGCTTCGCGTCCAGCATGTGCTGGGCGTAGGTCTTGCACTGCGCGACCATCTCCGGCGTCATGCGCCAGTTCAGCTCGACGTTCGGCAGCGACACGGCGATGGCGTCCCGCTTCTGGCCGAGCTTGGCGACGGTCATGGCGATCATGTCGTCCGGGTGGCCCGTGGCGAACTCGGCGGCCTTGCGCTGCAGGCCCACCATCGTCCGCACCAGCTCCGGACGCGCCGCCACGGTGTCCCGGTGGGTCGCGAGGATCTGGTTCAGGCTGCCCATCGGGGTGGAGTAGGGGTACTCGACGATCTTGCCGATGCCGCTGCTGACGGACACGCCGGGCGCCGGCTCCGCGCCCACATAGGCGTCCACGTCGCCGCGGGCGAGGGCGGTGTGCATCTCGCTGAAGCTGACGCGCACGGGGGTGATGTCATGCACCGACATGCCCTCCATGCGCAGCCGGTCCAGGATGAACACTTCCTGGGTGGAGCCGGGCCAGATCGCGACCCGGCGCCCGCGCAGGTCCTTCAAGCTGCTGATGCCGCCGTCCTTGCGCGCCACCACGCCCATGCCCTTGTTGCACACGGAGCCGACCACGGTCAGCGGCTCCCGCGCGGCTGCGCCCTGGATCGCGGCGGCGATGCCGAAGGTGCCGAAGTCGATGGATTTGGTGATGACCGCCGCCTTGCCGTCGGTGGGGCTTTCGAACGCGATGACCTCGACCCGCATGCCGTCAGGCACGAAGCGCTCGTAGAACCAGGGCGTGATAGCGTGGATCAGCTTGAGGGTGCCCATCCTGACCACCGTTTCGGCGTGGGCGATCCGGGACAGGAACGGGGCGGACAGGCCGGTCGCCAGGGCGGCGCGGCGGGTCAGGGGCATGGGGGAAAGTCCTTGATGAGAGCGTAGGCTGGGCGAAGCAAGATGGGTGCCAAGGGGGCGGTAGGTCTCAGTGTGTGGTTCGGCTTGCGACCCCTACGCTGACCCCAGGGACAGAACAGTCCGGCGCCAGGTTGCTGCCGCACCGCGTAAGCGGTTTTGGGATGTGGCCTGTACCGGGATCATCCGTTGCCACGGCAGGGGAGCCGGAAGCTCGCCGTGAAGTCGGTTCTTGCCGAGGAGTACGAGGTTGTCCTGCGGGCGCCGATCGCGGCTTAGGAAGCGTGCGGGCCTCAAGCAGCAGGAACTGGCAGCATCTCGCGAGGCTCGCCCGCGCCGCAGGTGATCAATCGAAAAGCGATAGGCCACCCAAGTGGCAGCGGGGACTGAACTGTTTCAGGGCCGCGTCCTCGTCCGCAATGGGCGGTTTCTGCGCGGCGGCCGGGGCGGCGATCAGCGTCAGCACGGCAACCGCGGACGCGGCGCTTCGGGGCGTCATGGCTCCGTCCCTTCCTGGGCACCGCCCGCGGTCCGCGCCGGACGCAGGCCGCCGTAGCCGTGCCAGGAGCCCGCCACCAGCCAGCCGGCATCGACCGGCAGGGTGATCCCGGTGATCGCGGATGCGTCGTCGGAAGCGAGGAAGCTGCAAGCCCGGGCGATCTCCTCCGCCCCCACCAGCCGGCCCATGGCGGAGGCGTCCGCCAACGCCGCCGGGTCCCGCTGCCCGGCATCGACGGCCGCTTGCAGGGCCGGCGTCATCACGAAGCCCGGCGCCACGGCATTGACCCGCACGCCGGACCGGCCCCACTCGGCGGCGAGGGCCTGCGTCATGCCGATCACCGCCGCCTTGGCCGGCGCGTAGGCGTGCAGCGGCATCGAGCGGAGGCCGGCAATGGAGGCGATGTTGACGATGGCGCCGCCGCCGCGCAGCGCCATGCGCCTGCCAAAGGCGACGCAGCTCAAGTACACGCCGCGCTGGTCCACGGCGACGACATGGTCCCAGGTCTCGATCGGCAGGTCCTCCGGCGGCAAGGGCGGCTGCAGCACCCCGGCGGAGGTGACGAGGATGGCGGGAGGACCGTATTCCCGCTCCACCCAGTCCGCCACCACCTCCACGTCGTCCGGCCGGGTCACGTCGAGGTGCCCGGCCACGGCGCGCGGGATGCTGAACGCGACGGCCTGGGCGCGCGGCTCGTCGATGTCCGCCACCACGACCTGCGCGCCGCGCGCGGCGAGGTCGCGCGCGCAGGCTTCCCCGATGCCGCTCGCGCCGCCGGTGACAACGGCGATGCGTCCTTCAAGCGAGCTTGTCACGTTCGTCGTCTCCATGATGAGTTTGTGAGTTGCGGGGCCATGCGTCGGGTTGGGCGTGACGAGGGATTTTGGCGGGCGAGGGGTTGTTCGCAGGCGAGGCCCGTCGGCCCGGCACATCGTGTCGCTGATGCAACGCTACGGGGAGCGGGCGCGTGCCGTCAAGCAAGGCTTTTGCATCTCAAAAACGCGGTAAGTCTCGTGGGGCAGAACTGATGATCAGCCCTGCCGGCTTCGCCGGCGTTGGGCGTCTCGGGTTTGCCTGTCCGGCTTTGGGCAGTGTCGAATTGTTTGATTGCAAATAATAAAACGGGCCGCACAGGTTGATGCATTGCGTCAAAGGTCAACAAAAATAGGTGTGTTCTCGACTAAAGTTGTACATTTGACAACGCCGACCCTGCCCTCACCTCAGATCAAGGTGCGGCGAACGCAGCAGGCGCGGAGACCATATGGTGGCCAGGATCGAACTTCTGATACGGAAACTGGAACAGTTCGGTAAGCTGTCTAGTAATGAGAGACAGATTCTCGAAAACCTGCGCCTCGACATCCAGCAGGTTGATGCCGGTCAGGATTTGGGACGGAACGGGCAACGGGCGTCGCATTGCCCGCTGTTGCTGACCGGCATGGTGTGCCGCTATAGGATGATGCAGGACGGGCAGCGGCAGATCATGAGTTTCCATTTCCCAGGCGACATCCTCGACCTCAGCGGCCTGTTGCTGGACAAGCTCGACTACGGCATCGGGACGCTCACGCCGGTTCAGGTCGCGCCGATTGCCCACGCGACGCTGCGCGGCTGGATCGAGCAGCATCCAGGGCTGGGCCGGCGGTTGTGGCAGGACACCTTGGTGGATGCGGCGGTGTTCCGCGAATGGGTGGTCAACGTCGGGCGGCGCTCGGCCTATGCCCGCACCGCCCACTTGCTGTGCGAGATCGTGACGCGGGTGCGCGCCGTTGGGGTGGTGCAGGACCATCCCGGCCTGCCCGTCACGGCGGTTGACCTGGCCGACGCGACCGGCTTGTCGGTCGTGCACATCAACCGGGTGCTGCAGGAACTTCGCACCCGGAAGCTGGTTGAGTTTCGCGGAAAGGCTTTGGCGGTGCTGGACTGGGATGGGCTGAAGCACGCAGGCGGCTTCGACCCGGACTACCTGCACCAAGCGGTGCCTGCGGCCGCATGAGGGCGCGGGCGAAAAGGAGCCGATGATGGCATGTCGGTAGAACTGCTGCTTCGCCCCGTGCCTATGCACACCGGCAGCGGTGACCAAGAGGGTCAACTGGTGCTGGCCGACGGCCGGCTGGTGGCGGTGCTGGTTCGCCTCGACGACATGTCGCATGCCGGGCTGGTTGGGGCCTGGTTCCTGGAAGCCGGGTTCGGGCCGTGCGCCCACGTGGTCGCGCCGATCTTTGGCGACCTTGACGCCGCCAAGCACTGGATACAGCAGCAGTTCGAGACCTAAGCGCGGGTTCCTGCAGAGGGCCGGCACGTCCAGAGCCTGCATCGCCATAGGGCGGCGCAGGCTGGCCCGGGCCATCCGCTTCGCCGGAAACGATCCACTCAGCACATCACGGGTTCCACCGGGTTCGCCCTGCTGGCGGCAGCAGGTTGCGCCACCGGGCGGTTTCGCGGCTTGCGCTGCGGGCCGATGCAGATTTGGCCATCCGCTCGCAGCCCACACCCGCCCTGCCTCATTGTGATGACGCATGAGCCAGCCGACTCCAACAAATGATGTAGTTTAAAATAACAAAAGTAAAAACAAGAGATGTCATTTGCCGTTTTCAGCTCTAATCTAGAGCAGGCTGACCGCTAGCCAAAGTTATTCCAAATCGTGATCCCGTATTGCACTTACGGGATTGGGTTGCGCCAACAACTCACGTATCATTGCCCCATGACGCACCACGCAGTGCCGATCAAGCAAGCGCACGACTGATAAGTCGTGCGGCTATACTAATGCTGTATTGCAGCAGTTGATAATTCTGGAGTATCACTATGAGTGGAACAAGTTCTACCGACCAGACCAGCACGTCCGGCGCCGCCGTGGGCGGCGGCGGCAGCGGCAACACCTCCGTGGGCGGCAGCACCTCCGGCTTGACGGGCACCCAGTCCACCCTTCCGCCGCAGTACTCGACGGGCAACCTCGGCTTCTTCACCCGGCAAACCGAGTCCGTGCCGACGGCCATCACCACCGGCCCGGACGGCGCGCTCTACGTCAGCGAGCTGAACGGCATCCCTTACCCGGCGGGCTATTCGAGCATTTACCGCATCTCCGACCCGACGGCGGCGACGGGCTTTGACGGCACCACGCCCAGCGGCGTGCCTCAGGCCTATGCCAGCGGCTTCAGCGAGGTCAACGGGCTTGCCTTCAACAACAGCACCGGCGACATGTTCGTGCTGGAGTACAACAACTCCAATGCGATCTACGACCCGACGATTGCCCCGGCCGACCTGCCGCCCAGCACCCTGATCCAGGTCAAGCCCGACGGCACCCGCGCCACGATCTCGGGGCCTGAGCTGCACCTCGGCAACTACGTGACGGTGAACCAGCAGACCGGCGACGTGTATGTCGCCATCGACAACCAGGGTCCCGCCACCGCCACCTCCCCGGGCACCGGCGAAATCCTGGACTACAAGCAGGACCCGGCCACCGGCACGTGGAGCAACTCGGTCCTTGCCAGCGGCCTCAACAACCCGCGCGGCATGGCGTTCGGCCCTGACGGCAAGCTGTACGTGCTGGAGCAGGGCACCGGCACCCCCAACGGCGCCCCCGGCTCCGACACCGCCCCGGTGATCCCGTTCATCCCCGGCCTGGTCAGCGAGCGCGGCGGCGCCACCGGCTCCATCACCAGCGTGGACCTCGGCACCGGCGCCCAGAAGACCGTGCTCACGGGCTTGTCCTCGTTCCGTGAGTTCAACCCGACGACGGGCGCCGACCGCGTCATCTCCATCGGCATGAACGGGATGACCATTTCCCCGGACGGCACGGTGTACATCGCCGCCGGCGGCGGCTTGGCACCCGAAACCGCAACCGCCGTAGGCCCGCTCGCCGACGAGCTTCAGGGCGTGCTCAAGGTCAATGGCCTGTTCGGTTCCGACCCGTCCCAGGCCACCGTGACGCCGGAGTTCAACTCGCTCCAGTATGCGGAAACCAACGGCCCGGACGGCGCGACGACGCTGTACAACACCGAAAGCAACCTGAACGACATCACCACCGGCTCCGACGGCAAGCTTTACGCCGTGGATGCCGCCCGGAACGACGTGTACGGGCTGACGAGCGGCGGCTCGACGGTGGACAGCGTCACCGTGCTGCAGAAGCAGCCGCCCGTGCTTACCCCGCCGCAGTACGCGGCCGTGGTCGCCGCCGGCGGCGATCCCACGCAGCAATACGCGGCCGAGATCGCCAGCCCCGCGTTCAAGGCTTCGAACAGCGTGCCGGACGTCCCCGGGAACGTCCCCATCGCCTCGCTCGCCGCCGCCGCCGCCGCTGCCGGCCTCACAGCCGACGGCACCACGACGACCGGCAGCACGGGAACCGACACCTCGGCCACCGGCTCCTCCGGCACGGCGGCCCCCACCTTGCCCGACGCGACCGCTGGCACGACCACGCCCGCGCCGCATGGCGAGGACACGACCGGGTCCGGCGTCACCGGAAGCAGCACGTCGGGCGTCAACACATCGACCAACCTGCCCACCCTCCCCGTCGGCGCCAGCTTCGCGCCCGCCCTTCCCGGGGCGACCGATCCGGTCAGCCCGCCCGTGCTCGCCACCAACCCCTACGCCGACACCTACAACCCGTTCTTCGGCAGCTACGCCCCGGCGCCGTCCGACCCGCTCGCCTTGCCGGCCGGGAGCAACGGGAGCTACGCCGTGTCGAAGCTCATCGTGTTCGGCGACCGGCTCGCCGACAACGGCAACACGGCGGCGCTTGAGAAGTCGCTCAACCAAACGCCGGGCACTTCGGCGGCGCCCTACTCGACCACCGGCAACTTCTCGGACGGGCCGCAGT
>CAXTUO010000103.1:0-8853 GCA_964247175.1 uncultured Acetobacteraceae bacterium
CGAGGAACGGCGCCGGCCTGGACCGCGCGACGGAGACGTCCTGCGCGGTGAACGGCGCGGCCTCGACCAAGCCGCGGGCGGCGCACCAGCGGTAGAACAGGGCGACGATGCGCAAGCGGCCGTTGATCGTGGCCCGAGCGTAGGGGCGGCCGGTGTGGCCACTGGGGCCGCCCAGCATGCGGTCGCGATAGGCGGGACCTCGTGGAAGCTCACCCGGTCCCAGGCCCAGCCGTTGGCCTCCAGCGTCTGCCACCAGTCGTAGAGCGCCTCGCCGTAGGCGCGCCAGGTCTGCGGGCTGCGGGTGCGGCCACGCACGAGGGCGATGTGCAGAAGCCAGGCGCAGGCCGGCTCGACCAGGCGCATGTCGCCGTCCAGCAGCATGGGCACGCCCGGCGTCGATCGTCCCAACGGGCGGAACACATCGGTGCTGAACACCAACTCGGCCATGCGCGCTCCTCATCCGTGGTCCTGACCACGGGCGAAAACCGTCCTGACCGTCGATGTCGAGATGACAGAAAGGACGTCTAGAGCGTGATACCTGACCGCGGCCCGCGCGCCCGCGCTGGGTCAGTGCAGCCCGGATGCAGAGCCGATGGGGCGAGACTGCCGGCCAAGCGCCGGTTTGACGAGATCGGATAATTTATCCTAAATCGTTTGCGGCAGCGTTGCGAAGTGGGATGAGAAAGCTTCCGTCTGCGGCACACCTGCCGATCCTCCATGTCGCCTTCCAACAGGCAGGCATCGGCTGATGCTGCAAAGGGGAATGGTCATCCATGCGTCGGGGCCGCAATGCTGAGACGAGGTGCAGGCGCCAGTGCGTGGTGTGCTGGGGATGGGTGCCCCACGACCTGCCATGCCAGGGCGCAAACGACAGAGTGAGCGCCTTTGCATCACACATGACATGCCAGTGGAGCATCCCGCGATGAAGGTCTTCATCCTGTACGCCCATCCCGAGCCGACCTCTTTCAGCGGCGCGCTCAAGGACGCTGCCGTCCAGACGCTTGAGGGCACCGGGCACGAGGTCAGGGTCATTGACCTGTATGCGACCGGCTTCGATCCCGTGCTCAAGCCGCAGGATTTCGTCGCCGGACGGCTCGACCCGGCCCGGCTGGACATCAGCCGCGAGCAGACCCACGCCGTGGAGCACGGGACCCAGGCGGAAGACGTGGCCGCCGCGCAAACGGCGCTGGCCTGGTCGGACCTGTTGATCCTGCAGTTTCCGATGTGGTGGTATGGGATGCCGGCGGTCATGAAGGGCTGGTTCGACCGGGTGCTTGCGCGCGGCTTCGCCTACGCGCCGGGCCGGAAGTATGACACGGGCCCGCTGGCCGGAAAGCTGGCGATGGTATCCGTGACCACCGGGACCTCCGCGGCGACCTATATGCCCGACGGGATTGATGGCGATATCCTGTCTGTCCTCTGGCCGCTCCACAACGGCATCCTCCGCTACACCGGGTTCGACGTGCTGCCGCCGTTCTGCGCCTTCATGCCCGGCCGGATCAGCCCTGCCGAGCGGGAGGCCATGATCACGGCATGGCGCCGTCGCCTGGCAGAGATCGAGACGACGCCGCGGCTGTTCTTTCATCCGCGGGGCGACTACGGCCCCGACGAACGGTTGAGGCCGGGCGTCCTGGCGCGGTCTGGCGT
Source organism: uncultured Acetobacteraceae bacterium (assembly GCA_964247175.1). GTDB lineage: Bacteria > Pseudomonadota > Alphaproteobacteria > Acetobacterales > Acetobacteraceae > CAHJXG01. Next base: position 1,648 of record CAXTUO010000103.1, read on the forward strand.
ACAACGCAACGTTTGAACGGTCCCAGCGACGCGCTGCTTGCAACCGCCCCAATCTTTCCCCAGCAAGGAAAGCTCTGATGACCCGCCCCCTGTTCAACACCCTGCATCATGTCTGCATCGTCGTGCACGACCTCGGCCGGACGCTGGCGTTCTATGAGTCGATCGGCATCGGCCCGTGGCACGACTTCCCGCCGCTGAGCGGGTTCACGGAGCTCGTTGTGCAGAGCCGTGAGGCGTTTCTGGATATGCGCTACAAGTACGCCGACCTTGGCAACGTACAATTGCAGCTTTGCCAGCCCAGCGCGCTGGACTGCCCGCAACGTCGGTTCCTGGACACGCGCGGGGAAGGGGTGTTCCACCTCGGCTTCACGGTGGGCAATTGCGACGCTGGCGAGGCGCAGGGGAAAGAGCTTGGCCTGGCCCCGTCCATGCGCGGCCGGCGCCCAGACGGCGCGGGCTTCACCTATTTCGACACAGTGGAGAGCGCGGGCGTGACGCTGGAGATCAGGGCCGGCATAACCAGGTAGCACGCCCGGATGCTGCCTTGCCTGCCGGCAACGTCGAAGGCGTCATGCTGCTTGACGAGACTGGATAACGTATCCACGATTGCCCACGGACGTATGCTCTTGCCGCCTCATCCCCCTGTCAGGAAACCATTGCGATGATCCAGCGACCGATGCTCTCTGCAGTCCTGGCGCTTGTCCTGGGATGGCAAGCCACCCCGGCAGGTGCCGCCGAGACCAAGATCGGCATCGTCGCCCCGATGACCGGCCAGCTGGCCAGCGAAGGCAAGGACATGGAGAACGCCATCAAGCTCGCCGTCGCGGCCCTGAACGCCAAGGGTGGCGTGCTCGGCAGCACGATCACCACCGTGACGGCGGACGACGCCTGCGACCCGCAGCAGGGCGCCACGGCCGGCAGCAAGCTCGCGTCCTCCGGCGTGGTCGCCATCGTCGGCGGCTACTGCTCCGGCGCAGTGTTGCCGACGTTGAAGATCTATGGCGACGCCCAAATCCCCTTTGTGATCGTCAGCGCGAACTCCACGAAGCTCGTCAGCGGCAACCCGGGCAATACCTTCCTCATCAACTCCACAGGGGACGCCCAAGCTGCAACCGCGATCGGGCTCTTCAACAAGCGCGGCTTCAAGACGATCGCCATCGTGGACGAGGGCGACGCCTACTCGTCCGACCTGGCCAAGCTGACCAGTGCCGAATTCGGAAAGACCGGTGGAAAGGTTGTAGCCCAGGAAACCGTCGCGGCCGGGGAACAGGACTTCTCAGCTCTTGTCTCGCGCCTGAAGGCGGCCAAGCCGGACGTGATCTTCTGGACGGCCTACCACAGCGGCGGCGCCCTGCTGACCAAGCAGTTGCGCCAGGCTGGCGTCCGCACCCCGATCGTGCTGGGCGACGGCAACAACTCGCCGGACTACCTCAAGATTGCCGGATCTGCCGCCGAGGGGGTGATGATGCTGTCCCCGCCTGCGCTGGATTTCCTGCCCGCCGCCACCTCGTTCAAGCAGGACTACATCAAGGCAAGCGGCCGTGACCCCGGTGCCTATGCGGCGTTGTCCTACGACGCGATGCTGCTCATGGGCGACGCCATCAAGCGGGCCGGCTCGACCGAGCACGCCGCCATCATTGCGGCATTGAAGACCAGCGACTTCGACGGCCTAGCCGGGAAGATCAAGTTCACGCCGCAGAGTACCCTGGTCGGGTCGAATTTCCTCGTGGTCGTGGACAAGGGCGGCAAGTGGGCTCTGGCCCAGTAAGGGCGCGCTTGAACCGGGGCGGCAGGGGGCGGCACATGGTTCTCCGCCGCACCCTGCGTCCAGCTTAACCAGTCCACGCCGGGGACCGCCTCATGGACGCCGTCATCCAGCAGACCGTCAACGGCCTCATCATCGGCTCGTTCTATGCGCTGATCGCCCTTGGCTACTCCATGGTGTTCGGCGTCATCAAGCTGCTGAACTTCGCCCATGGCGACATCTACATGACTGGCGCCTTCGTTGGCTTGGCGGTCCTGGGCCTTATCGGCAACCTGCTCGGAACCGGGTGGCTGGGCGTCATGTGCGCCCTGCTGGCCAGCATGGTGATCGTCGGCTTGCTCGGCGTCGTGATCGAGCGGGTCGCCTACCGCCCAATGCGGAACGCGCCGCGGCTGTCCATCCTGATCACGGCGCTTGCCGTCGCCATGGTGTTGAACGGCGCCGTGCTGGCGCTGACCGACGGGCGGTTCGAGGCGTTCGGCACCGACCTTGGCTATGACGGCTTCGACGTCGGCGCCGTCACCGTCACCTACACGCAGCTCGTGCTGGTTGGGATGGCGGTGGCGGTGATGGTGGCGCTGCAGCTGTTCATCACGCGCACGCTGTACGGGAAGGCGATGCGGGCAGTCGCGATAGATGCCGCCGCAAGCCGCCTGATGGGCATCGACGTGGACCGCGTGATCAGCCTGACCTTCTTCATCGGCTCCGCGCTGGCCGCGGTCGGCGGGGTCATGGCCGGGGCATACTATGGCAGCATAAATTTCTTTATGGGCTTCATCATGGGCCTGAAGGCGTTCACGGCGGCGGTCATCGGCGGCATCGGCAGCATCCCCGGCGCCATGCTGGGCGGGCTGGTGCTGGGGCTGCTGGAGTCGTTCGGGTCCTCGCTGCCCTTTATCAACTCCGCCTGGCGCGACGTGCTCGTGTTCGGGACGTTGATCGCCTTCCTGGTGCTGAAGCCGACCGGGATACTGGGCCGCCCTGTCGTGGACCGGGTCTGATGGTTGCGCTCGCGGGCGGCGGCATACGCTTCACGCCGGCCGCGATCACCGCGTCCGCCGCGGTCCTGCTCGCCGCGGCGCTGGTTCCGACGTTTGGCAGCCTCTACGTCGTCGAGGTCGGCACGACGATGCTGCTCTACGTGATCTTGTGCCTCGGCCTGAACGTGGTCGTCGGCTACGCGGGCCTGCTGGACCTCGGCTATGCCGCGTTCTTCGCGGTCGGCGCGTATACCACCGGTATCCTCACCACCCGGTTCGGGCTGAACTTCTGGCTGACCCTTCCGGCCGGCATCCTGTTCGCCTGCCTGGCCGGCGTCATCATCGGCACGCCGACCCTGCGGCTGCGGAGCGACTACCTGGCCATCGTGACGCTCGGCTTCGGAGAGATCGTACGGCTGATCGCGCGCAACCTGGACATCACCGGCGGCGCCAGCGGCCTGGTCGGCATCAACCGCCCGTGGCTGTTCGGCTGGCATCTCAGCCGGGTCCAGGACTTCTACTACGTCTTCCTCGGCGCGGTCCTGCTGACCGTCTTCGTTTGCGTCAGCATCGAGCATTCGCGCATCGGCCGCGCCTGGCGCTATGTCCGGTATGACGAGGATGCGGCGGCGGGCATCGGCATCAACCGGGTTGCCGTGAAGCTGTACGCCTACATGACCGGCGCCGCCATCGCGTCCGTGGCCGGCACGCTCTATGCAGCCAAGATGACGGCCATCTCGCCGGAAAGCTTCACATTCACGCAGTCCACGCTGATCCTGCTGGGCGTCGTGCTCGGCGGCATGGGCAAGGTGCCTGGCGTCATCCTGGGCGCGGTCGTGATGACCATGATCCCCGAAGTGCTGCGCGACGCCGGCACCTTCCGCCCGCTGGTCACGGCGCTGGCCCTGCTCGTGCTGATGCTGTTCCGCCCGGCCGGGCTGTGGCCGGAACGGCGGGGCTAGGCGTTGCCGCTGCTTGAGGTGGCCGGGCTGACCCTGCGCTTCGGCGGGCTGAGCGTCATCTCGGACGTCTCCTTCATGGTCGAGAAGGGGGCCATCAACAGCCTGATCGGGCCGAACGGCGCCGGCAAGACGTCCATGTTCAACTGCCTGACCGGCTTTTACCGGCCGTCGGGCGGGACGATCACCTTCCGCGGCCAGCCGATCCAGGGCCGGGCGCCGCACAAGATCACTCAACTCGGCTTGGCGCGCACGTTCCAGAACATCCGGCTGTTCCGGGAGATGACCGTGCTGGAGAACGTCATGTCCGGGCCGCACTGCCGCACCCGGCACGGCCTGGCCGCCGCCATCCTGCATCTGCCGGCGCAACGGCGGGAGGAGCAGGCGATCCGGGAAACAGCGCACAAATGGCTGGGCTTCTTCGGCATCGGCAAGCACGCGGCGTCCCTGGCCGGTAGCCTGTCCTACGGGGACCAACGCCGGGTGGAGTGGGCGCGGGCACTGGCGTCCTCCCCGGACCTGGTCCTGTTGGACGAGCCTGCGGCCGGGCTGAACCACAACGAGAAGGCCGGGCTGGTCGAGCTGATCCGTCGCGTGCGGGACGACACGGGCGTCACCATCCTGCTGATCGAGCACGACATGGGCCTGGTGATGGAAGTGTCGGAGAAGGTAACGGTGCTGGACTACGGGCGGAAGATCGCCGAAGGCCCGCCCGCGGCGGTGCAGTCCGACCCGGCCGTCATCGAGGCCTACCTGGGCACGGAGGAGTAGCGCGGTGCCGGACGCCGTCCTGAAGGTGCAGGATCTGGCCGCCGGATACGCCGGGGTGCAGGCGCTGCACGGGATCAGCCTGGAGGTGCAGCAGGGGCAGATCGTCACCCTGCTGGGCGCGAACGGGGCGGGCAAAAGCACCACCCTGCGCGCCCTGTCCGGCATGATCCGCGCCACTGCAGGCAGCGTGACCTTCCTGGGCCAGCCCGTGGCCGGCATCCCCGCCCACAAGCTGCCCTATCTGGGATTGGTCCACGTGCCGGAAGGCCGGCGCGTCTTCGGCAGCATGAGCATCCGGGACAACCTGATCCTGGGGTCCTTTACCTTGTCGGACGAAGCGGAGCGGCGGCGGCGGCTGGACCATGTCTTCGCGCTGTTCCCCGTGCTGGCGCAGCGGCGCGACCGAGACGCGGTTTATCTGTCGGGCGGGGAGCAGCAGATGCTGGCTGTGGGCCGCGCGCTGATGGCCGCGCCGAAGCTGCTGCTGCTCGACGAGCCGTCCATGGGCCTGGCACCGCTGATGGCCAAGGAGATCATGCGGATCATCCAGGTGCTGAACGAGGACGGGGTGACGATCCTGCTGGTCGAGCAGAACAGCAAGGCCGCGCTGCGGCTGGCCCATTACGGTTACGTGATGGAAACGGGCAACATCGCCTTCCAGGGTGCCGCGGCCGAGCTGGCGGGCAACGACGCCATCATCCGCGCCTACCTTGGCGGCGCGGCGCACTGATGCGGCACAGCCGTGTTTGAAAGGAGACGGGCGGGATGATCGGATCACGGCGCAACCCGAGCAGCGTGCAAGCGGACGTGGCTGTCATCGCGGAATTCAGGACGGTGGCCACCGCTCTCATCAGCGACAACTTGGCCCGGCTGCCGGGTGCCGTGGGACTGCGGCCGTTCCACATGGGTGACGCCACCATGGCCGGCACGGCCCTGACCGTGCGCACCAGCAACGGCGACAATCGCGCCATCCACGAGCCGCTGGACCTGGTCCGGCCCGGCGACGTCATCGTGGTGGACGGCGGCGGCGACGTCAGCCGGGCGCTAGTCGGGGAGATCATGACAACCATCGGACGGACCCGTGGCGCGGCGGGCTTCGTGATCGACGGTGCGATCCGGGATGCCGCCGGCCTCGCCCGGTCGGACTTCCCGTGCTTCGCCCGCGCCGCCATCCACAAGGGGCCGTACAAGAACGGTCACGGCGAGATCAACGTTTCCGTCAGCGTCGGTGGCCTTGTGATCGAGCCTGGCAACATTGTCGTGGGCGATGCGGACGGCATCGTCGCCTTCCCGCAATCCATCGCGGCCGAGCTGCTGCTGGCCGCACGGGCACAAGAAGCGCGGGAGGCGGAAACGCTGGAGAGCATACGCGCCGGCCGCTACGTCGGGCAGTATGCCAAGCAGCCGGGCTGAGCGAGCCTCTTGAGGCTTTGCACAACCGAAGGCACACGCCCGCTTAAGAGGCTGCTGTCGCTTTCAGGCGCTTGCGGGTCCGCGGCTCCTCAAGCGGCGTCAGCGCTTTCGGCGGTGCCTCGCCCTCGCGCAAGGCCTTCAGCTTCTCAATCAGGAATTGGCTACCCCCCTTGATATGGGCATCCAACAGCCTGGCTGCACGACCGGCCTGGCGGTCCCGGCACAGCGCCAGAAGCTCCTGGTGCTCGGCGTGGGATCGCGCTTCCGAGCCTCGCAACGACACCATCATGCGGGTATATCGCTCGATCTGCTGGTGCAGGCGGCAAACGATATCAATGGTGGTCCGGCGCCCTGATGCCTCGTACAGGGCGCTGTGGACACCCCAGTTTGCCTGCAGCGCCTGGTCCGCCTGGCAGGCTAGAGCCTGATACCGGTCAATCGCTTCCTGCACTTTGGCAAAGTGCGCCTCCGTCATTGCGGGGATGGCGAGGGCAAGCAGCCAGGTCTCGATGCGCGCCCGAAGCTCGTAGAGTTCGAGAATCTCCTCCAATGACACCTCGGACACGATGGCGCCCTTGTGGGACACCAGGGTCACAAACCCCTCGGAGTGGAGCTGATGCAGTGCCTCGCGGACGGGGATGCGGCTGACCCCCATCTCGGCGGCGATGCGCTCCTGCCGCAGCTGCTCGCCGGCCCGGTAAGCGCCGGATAGGATCGCTTGCCTGACTTCGTCCGCCACCTGGGTCGCCATGGTCTTCTTCTGGATCATGCGTCGGTCATGGTCGGTGCGGCCCGGTCTTTCAGCTGTGACGGAGCAGGTACACCCTCAGGTGCACCGCCGCAACGCGGCACCCCGGGTCGGCCGTCAATAGACGTGTTCCTCGATCGGCTTATTGGCCGCGATCCGCTCGAAGGCGAAGGGCTTCAGGTCCACGGACCGGGCCTCCCGGTACAGGATCAGCTCGCTCGCCCCGGCGCCGGCCGCCGGGGAGTGCATCATGCCGTGCCCGCTGAAGCCGCAAGCCAGCACCAGGTTGCCGACCTCCGGGTGCCGCCCGATGATGGCGCTGTGGTCGAACAGGTTGTGCTCATACAGCCCGGCCCAGGCACGCAGCAGCTTCAACTGCTCGAACCCCGGGACGCGGTGGGCCAGGGCCGGCCAGATGATGTCGTCGAACAGCGCGTAGTCCACGTCCAGGTTGAAATCATCTCCCGCGTTCTCCGTCGGCGGGGTGGTGCCGCAGATGTAAAGGTGTCCCTCGGGCCGCAGAAAAATGCCGCTCGTGTCGAAGATAAAGGGGCCGTTCGGTATCTTCTC
>CAXTUO010000104.1:0-6097 GCA_964247175.1 uncultured Acetobacteraceae bacterium
GGCATAGCGGCAGCGCCCCCGCCAGCACCGCCGCCAGCAGCAGCAGATGCGGGCGCGGCGTTTCGCCGGTCGCCGCCGCCTCCGTCGCGGCGGCGCCGAAGATCAACACCGGCATCGCCAACGGCAGCACCAAGAGCGGCAGCAGCACGCCGCCGCGCCGGGCGCCCAGCACCACGGCGGCGCCGAGCGTGCCGAACAACGACAGCACCAGCGTTCCCGGCACCAGCCCGGCCAGCAGCACCGGCACCGCCGCCGGGTGGAGCTGCAGCATGACCGCCAGCGGCCCGGCCGCCAGCAGCAAGGGCACCCCGGTCGCCAGCCAATGCGCCAGCGCCTTCACCGCCGCGACCGCACCGGCGGGCAGGCCGCTCAACAGCAATTGATCGAGCGAGCCGTCGTCGAAGTCCGCGCCGAACAATCGGTCGAGCGGCAGCAGCGCCGCCAATAGCGCGCATACCCAGACGATGCCGGGCGCCATACGGGACAACGTTTCGGGCGCCGGGCCGACCGCAAGCGGGAACAGCGCCCCGGCCAGCACGAAGAACAGCACCGCCGCCAAGGTGTCGGCGCCGTGCCGGACCGAAAGCCGCAGTTCCCGCAGCAGCATGGCCCAGAACGCCGTCACAGCCGCAGGTCCGCGGCATCTTCGAGCGGCAGCGGCAAATGCGTCGCGGCCACGACCACGCCACCCGCCGCCCGGTGCGCCGCCATCAGTTCGCCCAGCCGCATGACCGAGGCCACGTCCAGCCCCAGGGTCGGTTCGTCCAGCAGCCACAGCCCGGCGCGCGACACCAGCAGCCGCGCCAGCGCCAGCCGCCGCTTTTGCCCGGCCGACAGCAGCCGCGCGGGCAGGTCCGCAAGCGCCGAAAGATCAAGCGCCGCCAGAGCCGACGCCGGGTCGCCGCGCCCGACACGGGCTGCAAGCGCCAGGTTCTCCCGGGCTGTCAGCCCCGGCTTCACCGCGTCGAGATGGCCGAGATAGGCGGCCGGCGCCGGCTGTTCCCGCAGATCCTGGCCGCGCCAGGCCACCTGCCCGGCATCCGGCCGTTTCAGCCCGGCGAGCACCCTGAGCAGCGTGCTCTTTCCCGACCCGTTGGCGCCGAGCAACAGCAAAGCGCCGCCGTCCGGAACGGCGAATGACAGGTCGCGCAGCACCAGCCGCTCCCCGCGGAACGCCGAAACGCCGGCGACCTTCAGACCGGTATGGCTCGAATTCTGCATGGCACCTGTGTAGGTCGGGCCGGTCTGTGGACGCCAGCCCGCCACATATGGTTTATAACGCGCACCATTCGACGCAGCCGCCCGCCTCGCTTCCCGCCGGCGTGCGACCTAGAGGAAGAGGCACACGGCCATGAAGATGATCGGGCAAGACAGCCTGAAAACCCGCCGCACCCTGACGGCGGACGGACGGGACTACGAGTACTACTCCGTGCCGGAAGCCGCGAAGGCGCTGGGCGAGCCGGCCGACAAGCTGCCGGTCAGCCTCAAGATCCTGCTGGAAAACGTGCTGCGCTTCGAGAACGGCGGCAGCTATACCGTGAATGACGCCCGCGCGTTGGCCGAATGGGCGCGCACCGGCAGCAGCACCCGGGAAGTGCCGTTCCGCCCGGCGCGCATCCTGATGCAGGACTTCACCGGCGTGCCCGGCGTCGTGGACCTCGCCGCCATGCGCGACGGCATCACCAAGCTCGGCGGGCGGCCGGACCAGGTGAACCCGCTGATCCAGGTGGACCTCGTGATCGACCATTCGGTCATGGTGGACTATTCCGGCACGCCGAACGCGCTGCACCAGAACATGGACGCGGAGTTCAGCCGCAACGGGGAACGCTACAGCTTCCTGCGCTGGGGCCAAACGGCGTTCCAGAATTTCCGCGTCGTGCCGCCGGGCGCCGGCATCTGCCACCAGGTGAACGTCGAGTACTTGGCGCAAACGGTGTGGACGGCGGACATCGAGGGCAAGACCTTCGCCTACCCGGACACGCTGTTCGGCACCGACAGCCACACCACCATGGCGAACGGCATCGGCGTGCTCGGTTGGGGCGTGGGGGGCATCGAGGCGGAAGCGGCGCTGCTCGGCCAGCCCATCGCCATGCTGATCCCCGACGTGATCGGCTTCCGCCTGACGGGCGAGCTGCCGGAGGGTTCGACGGCGACCGACCTCGCGCTGCAAGTGACGCAGATGCTGCGCAAGAAGGGCGTGGTCGGCAAGTTCGTTGAGTTCTTCGGGACGGGCCTCGCCAATCTCTCGGTCTCCACCCGGCTCACCATCGCCAACATGGCCCCGGAATACGGCGCCACCTGCGGCATCTTCCCAGTGGACAGCACGACGCTCGACTACCTGCGCCTGACCGGGCGGGACGAGGCGCGCATCGCGCTGGTCGAGGCCTATGCCAAGGCGCAGGGCATGTGGGTGGACGGCAATACGCCGGACGCCGTTTACACCGACATCATCGAGCTGGACCTCGGGACCGTGATGCCGAGCATCGCCGGGCCGAAGCGCCCGCAGGACCGCGTGCTGCTCAAGGACGCCTCCGCCGCCTTCCGCGCCGACCTCACCAAGGGCCTGGGCGTGCCGGCGAACGATGCCGGCCGCAGCGCCGCGGTGGCGGGCAAGAACTACGAGATCACCCACGGCGACGTGGTGATCGCGGCGATCACGAGCTGCACCAACACCAGCAACCCCTACGTGATGCTGGGCGCCGGCCTGCTGGCCAAGAAGGCGCGGGCCAAGGGCCTGCGGCCGAAGCCCTGGGTCAAGACCTCGCTCGCACCCGGCAGCCAGGTGGTGACGGAGTACCTCGACAAGGCCGGGCTGAGCGAGGAGCTGGACGCACTGGGCTTCCAGCTTGTGGGCTACGGCTGCACGACCTGCATCGGCAACTCCGGCCCGCTCGACGAGGCGGTGGCGGACGCCATCGAGGCGAACAAGCTGGTGGCGGTGTCGGTGCTGTCGGGCAACCGGAACTTCGAGGGCCGGGTGCACCCGAACGTGCGGGCCAACTACCTGGCCTCCCCGCCGCTGGTGGTGGCCTATGCCCTGCTCGGCACCATGAACCAGGACATCACCACGGCGCCGCTCGGCACCGGGAGCGACGGGCAGCCGGTGTACCTGAAGGACGTGTGGCCGACCAACCAGGAAATCCTGGAAACGGTGCGGGCCAGCCTGTCGCGGGAGCAGTTCATCCGGCGCTACGGCGAGATCTTCCAGGGCACCAAGGAATGGCAGGCCATCGAGGTCGATGCCAGCAGCCAAACCTACCACTGGAATAGCGGCTCCACCTACGTGCAGAACCCGCCGTACTTCGAGGGCATCACCATGACGCCCGCGCCGGTCACGGACATCGTGGGCGCCCGGGTGCTCGCGCTGTTCGCCGACAACATCACCACCGACCACATCAGCCCGGCCGGCAACATCAAGAAGGCGTCCCCGGCCGGCGAGTACCTGGGCGAGCGCCAGGTGATGCAGCGCGATTTCAACAGCTACGGCTCCCGCCGCGGCAACCATGAGGTCATGATGCGGGGCACCTTCGCCAACATCCGCATCAAGAACGAGATGGTCGCGGGCGTGGAAGGGGGGTGGACCAAGCACCAGCCCTCGGGCGAGCAGATGCCGATCTACGACGCGGCGGAACGCTACAAGCGGGACGGCGTGCCCCTGGTGGTGTTCGGCGGCAAGGAGTACGGCATGGGGTCGTCGCGCGACTGGGCAGCCAAGGGCACGGCGCTGCTGGGCATCAAGGCGGTGGTCGTCGAAAGCTTCGAGCGCATCCACCGCTCCAACCTGGTCGGCATGGGCGTGCTGCCGCTGACGTTCAAGGACGGCGCCACCCGGCAGTCCCTCGGGCTGACCGGCAGCGAGACGGTCGACATCCTGGGGCTGGCGGAGCTGCGCGCCGGCATGGACCTGCGCGTGCTGATCCACCGCGCGCCGGGCCGCACGGACGAGTTGACGGTGCGGTGCCGGGTCGATACCGATGACGAGGTCGAGTATTACCGTAACGGCGGCATCCTGCATTACGTGCTGCGGGAGATGGCCCGCGCCGCCTGAGCCGGCATTCGTAGATTGAGCCGGCCTCGTCTCCTTCGGGCGGGGCCGGACGCCGACCTAGCGCACCTGCCGGTCAGCCTGGATCTGCGGGCGCTCAGCGTGGCGGAGGGAGTGCGCGCCGCCCTGTCGGTCGCCGTCATCGTCGCGGCGAACGAGTGGGCCGATTTCCCGCCGCTGAGCGAGGCGGCGCTGGCGGCGTTGCTGACCTGCCTGTGCGACGCCGGCGGGCCGATCCGCCGCCGGGTGCCGGCCTTGCTGGCGTTCGCCGCCATCGGCGCCAGCCTGACAGCCGGGCTAGGACTGCTGCGGTCAGCCGGCCTCCCGGTGGTGGTGCCCTGCGCCTGCCTCGTGATCTTCTGCACGAGCTTTGCCCGCATCTGGGGCCAGAGCGCGCTGCAGGTGGGCAACCTGCTGACGGTCGTGACCGTGCTGGCGATGGACCGGACCATCAGCCTGGACCATGCCGGCGTGCTGGCCGCGTCGTTCGTCGGCGGCAGCCTGTGGGCGCTGCTGCTGACCATGGTGATCTGGCGCATCCACCCGTTCCGCCCCGCCCGGCGGGCCGTGGCCGAGGTGTTCCGGCGCATGGCCGTGCTGGCCGGCGACCTGTCCGGGCTGATCACCGCAGCGCCCAATCTGCCCGCCCAGGTGTCGGAGGCATGGGCCGGCCACGCCCGCGGGCATCGCCGCCACGTGCGCGACGGCATCGAGGCCGCGCGTACCCTGGTGCTCGACACCGTGCGGGCGCGCGGGCCGTCGAGCGCGCGCTCCAACCAGACCCTGATCCAGGTGGAGGCGGCGGACCAGGTGTTCGGCGGCTTGATCGCCCTGTCGGACGTGCTGGAGTTCGGCGGACCGGATCGCCGCGCCGCCGCCCGGCTGCTGCACACGCTGCGGCTGCTTCTGGCCGCCATCGCCGACGACACCGGCGCGGACCACCCAGCGGACGACCCCGGACGCCGGGCGATGGTCGAGCGGCTGCTGGGCATCCTGACCGGCGTCGGCCGGAGCGACCCGGCACTGGCCGGGGTCACGGAAGCGTTGGTGGATCGGCTGCGCGTCGCGGCGCTGCTGACCACGCCGGCCGGCTTGGTGCTGGGCACCGGGCAGGGCGGCAGGGCCGGATGGCGGGAACGTTTCATGCGGCCGCTCCGGGCCAACCTCACGGGGTCGTCGGCCTCTTTCCGGCACGCGGTCCGCGCGGCGGTGGCAGCCGGGCCGGCGCTGGTCATCACCTTGCGGTCCGGCAACGCCTACGCGCATTGGCTCACCATCACCCTCGTGCTGACCTTGCAGCCGTTCTTCGCCCTGACCTGGCAGAAGGCGGTGGAGCGGATCACCGGCACCGTGCTGGGCGGCGTGGTGGCGGCCGGGCTGGGGCTGCTGGTTTCGTCGCCGCTCGCGACCGCGGCCGTGCTGTTCCCGTTGGCGGTCGCCGCCTTCGCCGTGCGCTACGTCAGCTTCGGGCTGTTCATGGCGTGCATGACGCCGCTGGTGGTCTTGCTGTCCGAACTCGGCCGTCCCGGGGAAAGCGAGTGGGTGATCGCCGGTATGAGGGCACTCTACACCGTGCTGGGCGGGACCTTGGCGGTGCTCGGCTGCGCGGTGCTGTGGCCCAGTTGGGAACCCGACCGACTCAACCGGGAACTGCGCGCGGCGCTGGACGCCCACGCGGCCTATGCGGACACCGAGCTTGCGGTGCTGCTGGGCGAGCAGCCGGCCACGGCACTTGACGCCGTGCGCCGCGCGGCCGGGGTCGCCAGCAACAACCTCGAAGCCTCGCTGGCCCGCGCGCTGCAGGAGCCGCGGCGCTCCGCACGCGCCGGGCTGGAAGCGGCGATGGTGGTCGATGCGGCGCTGCGCCGCCTGGCCGGGCGGCTGTCGTCCTTCCAGCATGACCCCGCCTCGGTGCCCGGCGCGACCGAGCTTGCGGCGTGGCGCGAGTGGCTGCGGCTGGCGTTCGGGGCGCTGGCGGCTGGCGGGCCGTTGCCGCCAGGCCAACCCCGGCATGAACCCGATGGCGCAATGGCGCGCATCGCGCGGCAGGTC
>CAXTUO010000104.1:6107-8827 GCA_964247175.1 uncultured Acetobacteraceae bacterium
CTTATGGACGGGGCGCTGCGGCGGGAGGAAGGGCGCGCCCCAGCGCCGGCACGATCAACAGCGCAGAGCCTCCCACTGCCGCCATGAGCAGGAAGGCGAGACCGCCGGCGGTTCCGTAGATCAGGCCGGACAGCCAGACCAGCAGCCCCGTCGGGGCGGAAAAGCCCAGCGCGGACATCAGCGCCTGGGCCGTCCCCGCGCGCTGCGCCGGCAGGGTCCGCAAGACCAGCATGGTTGAAAGGTGCTGGCAGGCAAAGGTTGCGGCGTGCAGGAGCTGCACGGCGGCGAGCACAGGGACTTCGGTGGCGAAGGCGGTCACGGTCCAGCGCAGCAGGGACGCGCTCGCGGCCAGCGCGGTGAGCCGGGCCGGGCCGAGCCGTTCCACCAAGCGGCGTCCCCAGATGAACAGCGCGACCTCTGCCACGATGCCCTCGGCGATCAGCAATCCGATGATCCCATCCGGAATGCCGACGGTGCGCCAATGCAGCGTGGCGAAGGCGTAGTAGGCGGCATGCGCCCCCTGGATCAGCGCCGTCGCGGCCAGCGCCAGGCGGAAACTCCGGAAGCGCCACGTCCCCTGCTGGAGCCGCACCGCTGGCGGTGCCGCCGCAACGCCGGGCAAGGCGAACGCCAGCCCGGCGGATAGCGCATAGAAGCCAGCGACAGCCCACGGCACCAAGCCAGCGCCCAACATTCCCAGCAGCGCGCCGCCGGAAGCGGTCGAAGCCATGTAGGCCACGGAGCCGAACGCGCGGGTGCGCCCGTAGTCGAGCCGCCGGGCCGCCGCCAAGGCGAGGGCCAAGGCGTCGCTGAGCGGGGTCAAGGCCGAGGCCGACACGCCCTGCATCGCCGAGATGAGCAGGATCACGTGGAAGCCCTGGGCCGCCGGCAACAGGGCGGCGCCGCCGGCCGCGATGGCCGCCCCGGCAAACAGCACGGTCCTGCCGCCGATCCTGTCGGCCAGCCAGCCCCAGCCGGGCACCACCGCCACGCGGAGCAGGAAGCCCAGCCCGAGCACCTGGCCGATCTCGGTGCTGCTCAGCCCGCGGCCGGCGAACCAGACCGGAAGGTAGGCGGTGCTGATCGCGCCCGCCGCGAAGAACGCCGCCAGGAACAGGCCGACGCGCAGCCCGTCCCATGGCACGGATCAGGCGGCGACCGCGCAGGCCTTCGCTGCGTCCAGGATGCGCCGGGCCATGGCGGCGATGCCGTTGCCGCGGTTGGTGGACAGCGCCTCCAGCAGGCCGAATTCCTTGAGGAACACGGGGTCGGTCGCCAGCACCTCGGCGGGCGGGCGGCCGCTGTAAACGCGCAGCAGCAGGGCGACGAGGCCCGAAACGATGGCGGCATCAGAAGCGCCGGCCAGCATCATGCGGCCGTCCTGCACGCCCGCCTCCATCCACACCTGGCTCTGGCAGCCCGGCACGCGGTGGGCGTCATCCTGCCACTCCGCAGGGAACGTCGGCAGCTTGCGGCCCAGCTCGATGATGTACTGGTATCGGTCCATCCAGTCGTCGAACACCTCCAGCTCCTCGCCGATGGCGGCGATGGCGGCGGCGGCGGTCGGGTCTTCCGGATGGACGAAGGGGTCGGGCATGGTGCTGAGATATGGCACGGCGCGGCGGAAACCACACCACCCACGCGCCAAACTGAGCGCATCTCCCGCTCCCGGGAGCAGAACGGCCCTGCCCTTGCAAAAGGCAGGGCCGGGCCGAACCGTCAGGTCTGGGTCAGGGAGTAGTGGTAGCCGCAGCCATGGCCCATGGTCTTCACGTCGAGCGTGCCGTTGGAGAACATACCGCTCATCATCACCCCCCGGCGTCCCGTGCCCGTCACGCTGCCGTCCGGCCCGACCTTGCCGTGCAGGCCCTGCAGCGCGAACATGCCGTTGCGCACCTGGGAACGGGCGGTCGCCGGCAGCTTCCGGCAACGCGGGCGCGAATCATCGGTCGAGACAACCGTGCCCGAGTACATGCCATCAGGGGGCACCATGGCCATCGGCGCGGGCGGCGGCGCAGGCTCGGCCACAGCCATGGGCGGAGGCGGCGGCGGGCTCGCGCAGGCAGCGAGGCCGCCGGCCATCATCAAGCAGGCTGCAAGTTTCAAACGCATGGAATGGCTCCCGATTGGAGCCTTACGAAACAGCAACAAGCCTGCGGCTGTCAACGTTTTGTTTACAAGATGAACCGGCTCAGGTCGCCCTTCGCGGCCAGCGGCGCCACGCGCTCGTTCACGTAGGAAGCGTCCACCGTCACAAGCTCGCCGGCCCGGTCGGTCGCGGTGAAGCTGACCTCCTCCAGCAGCTTTTCCAGCACCGTTGCCAGCCGCCGCGCGCCGATGTTCTCCACCCGGTCGTTGATGTCGGAAGCGAGGTCCGCCAGCGCATCCACCGCATCGGGCGTAAAGTCGAGGGTGACGGCTTCCGTCTCTAACAAGGCTGAGTACTGCTTGAGCAGGCTGTGCTCGGGTTCGGTCAGGATGCGGCGCAGGTCTGCCCGCGACAGCGGCGCCAGCTCGACCCGGATCGGCAGGCGGCCTTGCAGCTCCGGCAGCAGGTCGGACGGCTTGGCCAAGTGGAACGCGCCGGAGGCGATGAACAGGACGTGGTCGGTCTTCACCGGGCCATGCTTGGTGTTGACGGTCGTGCCCTCGATCAGCGGCAGCAGGTCGCGCTGCACGCCTTCGCGGGACACGTCGCCGCCGCGGAAGCCGCCCTCGCT
>CAXTUO010000105.1:0-8807 GCA_964247175.1 uncultured Acetobacteraceae bacterium
ACGGGCAGGCCGGGCCGGCGCCCGCGCGCCGCCTCCGCCACCTGCCGCCCGGTCATGCCGCCCGGCAGTCCCACGTCGGCCACCAGCACGTCCACCCGGCCGCCGCCGTCCAGCAGCCGCAGCGCCGCGGCGCCGTCCGGGGCTTCCAGCACGCGGTAGCCCAGCTCGCGCAGCCACTCCGCCTCCGACTGCCGCAGGCCGTCCTCATCCTCGACCAGGAGCACCACGGCGCTGGCCCCGGCGCCGTCCCCCGCGTCCTCCTCCGGCCCCGGCGTGTGGCGCGGCAGGAAGATGCGCACCGTCGTGCCCCGGCCCGGCGCGCTTTCCAGCCGCACGACCCCGCCGCTTTGCCGCACGAAGCCGTAGATCTGGCTCAGGCCCAGCCCCGTGCCTTGGCCGAGCGGCTTGGTCGTGAAGAACGGCTCGAAGGCGCGCGCCATCGCCTCCGGCGCCATGCCCGCGCCGGTGTCGGTGACGGCGATGGTGGAAAAGGCGCCGGGCGCCGTCCCGTCCTCGCCCGCCAGGTCGGCCGCGGACAGGTACGCTTCCCCGGTCGAGATCGTCAGCCAGCCGCCCTCGGGCATCGCGTCGCGCGCGTTGATGGCGAGGTTGAGCAGCGCGTTCTCCAACTGGCCCGCGTCGCACAGCACGAGCCACGAGCCGTCGCCCAGGCGCAGCTCGATCTGGACGGACGGCCCCACCGTGCGCCGGATCAGCTCCTCCATGCCCAGCGCCAGCGCGTCCACGGTCGCGAGCGTGGGGTCGAGCGGCAGTTGCCGGGCAAAGGACAGCAGGCGGCGCGTCAGGGTGGCGGCGCGCTCCACCGACTTGTGCGCCGCGGCCAAGTGGCGCACCACGCCGCCGGGCCGGTTCTGCTCCGCCCGCAGCCGCAGCAGGTCCAGGTTGCCGGTGATGCCCTGGAGCACGTTGTTGAAGTCGTGCGCGATGCCGCCGGTGAGCTGGCCGATGGCCTCCATCTTCTGGCTTTGCCGCAGCGTCGCTTCGGCGGCCAACAGCTCGGCCGTGCGCGCTTCCACCCGCGCTTCCAGCGTGGCGTTCACCTCGCGCAGCGCTTCCTCGGCCCGCTTCACCGCGGTCTGGTCTTCCACGGCCGCCATGAGCGAGGACATCCTGCCGTCAAGGCCGGGCTGGATGGCCCAGCTTTCCTGCGCGAACCGGGCCGAGCCGTCCTTGTGCCGGTGCCGCACCTGGCCTTGCCAGCGCCCGTCCCGACGCAGCGCCGCCACCACGGCGGGCCAGGGTTCCGGAAAACTGGAATGCAGCAGCTCCCGGGCGAGCACGCCCATCGCCTCGGCCGGGGCATAGCCGAACAGCCGCTCCATGCCCTGCGTCCACACCTCGACCCGGCCGTCCCAGTCGCAGACCAGCGTCTGCGAGTGGCTGAGCATGGCCACCATCCGCTCGCGCTCGCGCGCGGCCTCGCGCAGCGCCTCCTCCGCCATGCGCCGCGCCGTGCCGTCGCGCATGATCTTGAGATAGCCCACGACCGCGCCCGCCTCGTCGCGGACCGGCCGCAGCTCGCCGTTGCTCCAGAAGCGCGAGCCGTCGCGCCGGAGGTGCCAGCACTCTTCCTCCGCCCAGCCCTGCTCGCGCGCTTCGCGCATCTCGGCCTCGGGCAGGCCGGCGGCCCGGTCCTCGGGCGTGTAGAGCGTGGCGAGGGCGCGGCCCAGCGCTTCCGCCTCCGCCCAGCCCAGCAGGCGGGAGGCCCCGCCCCACCAGCCCGTGATGCGCCCGTCCCGATCGGCGGCGACGATGGCATGGTCGGCGGTGCCTTCCAGGATCGAGCGCAGGCGGTCCCCGCCGCCGAACTCCGGGATCGCCGCGTCCGGCTCAACCACCGCCATGGCGCGCTCCGTCCGGCGCGCCTGCGGGCCGCCCTTCCGCGCTGCCGCCCGGGATCGCGAAGCGCATGGCCTGCCGCCCGCCCCGCCTGTTCCCGTTGGGCAAGGGGCCGGATGCTTCCAGCTTGCGGATGAACACACTCAACATGACGGGACCTCACGGCGCCGCAGTGAACGGCTCAGAAGCGTAGGAAAGCTAACAGTTACAAGATGCGGCGCAAGTGTCTGTCAATGGCCAGCCCGGCGCCTATATGCCGTGCATCGCTCGCATGTGATCCAGGGCGCGGGTGGCCGGCAGCCGCGTGCGCTCTCGCCCCTTCTCCGGCCGCGAGTTCTTCATGCCCCTTGCCACCGCGCCTGGCGCCGCTTCGACGGACCCCACCCGCAACCGCCTGCTCGCGGCCCTCGGGCCGGACGACCTTTCGCGCTTGCGCCCGCACCTGGAGCCGGTGGCGCTGGGCCTGGGCGAGACGCCGGTCGAGCCGGGCCGCCCCATCGCACACGTGCTCTTTCCCGAGGCGGGCATCGTTTCCGTGCTCGCCGTCGCTCCCGACAAGCGGCGGCGCATCGAGGCCGGCATGATCGGGCGGGAGGGGATGGTGGGCCTGCCCGTCGTGCTCGGCATCGATGCCGAGCTGCACGAGACCCTGGTGCAGGCGGACATGCGGGGATGGTGGTTGCCGTCAAACGTTTTGCGCCGGGCCATGGCGGACAGCCCGGCGCTGCACGGGGTGCTGCTGCGCTACGTGCAGACCTTCATGGCCCAGACCGCGCATACGCTGCTGGCCAACACCACCCAGCGTATGGACGCGCGCCTGGCGCGCTGGCTCCTGATGAGCCGCGACCGCCTGGACGGGGACGACCTGCCGCTCACCCAGCCGTTCCTTTCCAACATGCTCGGGGCGAACCGGCCCGGCATCACCCTGGCCGTGCGCGCGCTTGGTGCGGCTGGCCTGATCCGCCACGCGCGGGGCCGGATCACCGTGCTCGACCGCGTGGGGCTGGAGGCGGCGGCAGGCGGGTCGTATGGCGCGCCGGAGGCCGAATACGTCCGCCTTTTCGGCCCGCCGCGCTGAGCCTTCGTCTTGCGGGGCGGCTCGGACCGACCGGGCCGCCCCCTTTAACCGACGATCTCCGGGGTGGGGACGATCGTGGCCTTCAGGCAGCGCATCTCGCGCGCGGCGCTGATGGCGTCGGCGATGCCCTGCTCGGTGAACGGGAAGCGCATCTGGAACTCGGCGAACGGGTAGCGGTCCCGCGCCCGGTTCAGCATCAGGATGCCCTGCCAGATGTCGTCGGCGGTGAAGGCCCAACTGCCGAGCAGGTTGATGTCCTTGGTGCAGATGCGGTGCCAGCTCGTCATCACCGGGCCGGCGTCGGTGAACTGGCCCATCTCGACGTAGGTGCCGCCGTCGCGCAGCATCTCGATGCCCTCGGGGCCGGCGCTCGGGTGGCCGCTGCAATCCATGACCAGGTCCGCGCCGAACCCGCCCACGATCTCGCGCACCGCCGCGATGCGCTGCTCGGCTGTCTTGCCGGTGATGTCCACCGTGGCTTCCGCCCCGAACCGGCGGCACAGCGCGAGGCGGGGGTTTTCCGGGGCGCCGATCACCACCACGCGGCCGGCCCCCATCTCCTTCGCCGCGACGACCGCCAGCACGCCGATGGGGCCGGACCCCTGGATCACCACGGTGTCCCCCGCCTGGAACCCGCCCGCGCCCTGCGCCCGCTTGAAGGCGCGCATGCAGGAGGTCAGCGGCTCCGCCAGCGTGCCGAGCCAGAGCGGCATGTCGTCCGGCAGGCGGTACACCTTGGTGCCGGGCAGCATCCCGAGGTCCAGGTACTCCATCTCCGCCCAGCCGCCCCAAAGGTGCGGCGCCTTGTCGAAGCCGAGGTAGCGCCCGTAGTACACCGGGGTCAGGCACTTGTTGGCCGTGGCCGGGTAATGGCGGCAGTAGTAGCAGGAGCCGCAGGGCATCAGCGGCGGGATCATGATCTTGGCCCCGACTTCCAGCGGGTTGCCCATGTAGTCCTCGGTCAGCTCCGGCCCGATCTCGTTGATCACGCCCGCGACCTCGTGGCCCAGGGTAAAGGGCCAGGGCAGCGGCTTGGGCCAATGGCCCGCGAGGATGTGCAGGTCCGTGCCGCACACCCCGCAGGCGCCCACGGTGAACAGCGCCGCCTTGGCGGACACGCGCGGGCGCGGCACGGTGCGGATGACCGGGGGCGCCCCCGGGCCGTCGAACGTCGCGACGCGGATTTGCTGCATGGCTGGACTGTTCCCTTTCTGCCGGGTTTTCCACCCGTCCGTTCACGGTAAAACTTGACACGGCGGCGCGCACGGCGCAATGGAATTCCGAATGCAGCATTCAGCAACATCGTGCAGGCGGCCATGATCCCGTTGGAAAGCGGCCCCATCCTGATCGACCGGGTTTACCAGCGCCTGCTGGACGCCATCGCCGGCGGCGCGTTGGCGCCCGGGCTGCGCATCCGGCAGAACGAGCTGGCCGACCAGCTCGGCGTGTCCCGCCAGCCGGTCAGCCACGCGCTGCACCTGCTCAAGCGTCAGGGCCTCGTGCGGGACAGCGGGCGCAAGGGGTTCGAGGTCGCCCCGGTGGACCCGGTGCGCCTGCGCCAGCTTTATGAAGCGCGCGCAGCGCTCGACGGGCTGGCCGCGCGCCTTGCCGCGGGGCGTGCCGGCCAGGATGCCGCCGGACGCGGGGCGTTGCGGCACGCGCTGGAAGCCGGGCAGGCCATCACGGCCGATATGCCGGTCCCGGACCTGGTCGCCCTCGACGTGGAGTTCCACCAGGCGCTGTACCGGCTGTCCGGGAACCCCGTGTTCGCGGAAATGGTCGCGCCGCATTGGGCGCACCTGCGGCGCTCGATGGCGACCGTCATGGCGGCCCTCGACTACCACGCCCGCGCCTGGGCCGAGCATGCCGCCATCGCCGCCTGCGTGCTGGACGGCGACGAAAACGGGGCGGAGCAGGCGGCGCGCGAGCACGCGCTCGGCGCCGGGCGCAACACGGAAGAGCGGCTGGGCGCCGTTGCCCAGGCTGCGTAAGAAACCAAACGGGAGTTTACGACCATGGAACTGACCAACGAACAGATCGCCCAATTCCACGACCAAGGCTGGCTGTTCCTGCCGGAACTGTTCACGCCCGAGGAGGTCGCGGTGCTGCGCCGCGAGGCCGAGGAAGTTTACAAGGAGCATCGCCCGGAAGTCTGGCGCGAAAAGAACGGCGCCCCGCGCACCGCGTTCGCCGCCCACACCTTCAACGAGGCGTTCCGCCTCCTGGGCGCCCACCCCCGCATGATCCGCCCCATCGAGCAGCTCTTCGGCGAGCCGGTTTACATGCACCAGTTCAAGATCAACGCGAAGTCGGCCTTCACCGGCGAGGTGTGGCAATGGCACCAGGACTACGGCACCTGGCGGCGCGACGACGGCATGCCGGAGCCGCGGGCGATGAACATCGCGGTGTTCCTCGACGAGGTGATGCCGATCAACGGCCCGCTCCTGCTGGTGCCGCAGAGCCAGAAGGCGGGCAACCTGGAGGCCGGGCACGACCTTGAGACCACCTCCTACCCGCTTTGGACGCTGGACAACGACACCGTGACCCGGCTGGTGGAGAAGGGCGGCATCGTCGCGCCCACCGGCAAGCCCGGCGGCATGCTGATGTTCCACGGCAACCTGGTGCACGGCTCCGCCGGCAACATCACGCCCTTTCCGCGCAAGATCGTGTACCTCACGCTCAACGCCGTATCCAACCACATCCGCAAGCCGACGCGGCCCGAGTTCATCGCGCACCAGGACTTCACGCCCATCGCGCCGGTCGAGGACGACGCGCTGCTGCGCTACGCCCGGAGCAGCGGGATGGCGGCTGCCGCGGAGTAGGGCGGCCGTGAACCTCCATCACCTCCTGGCGGCGCGCGCCGCCGCGGGCCGCCCCATCCGGGTGGTCCTGGTCGGCGCCGGCAAGTTCGGCTCCATGTTCCTGTCCCAGGTGCCGACCACGCCGGGGCTGGAGGTTGCGGCCGTCGTCGATCTGGACCCGGACCGCGGCCGTGCCGCGTGCCGGGCCGTCGGCTGGGACGAGGCGCGGGTCGCGAGGACGCGCTTCACCGACGACGCGCCCGCCGCCATCGCGGGCGACGACGTGGAGGTGGTGATCGAGGCGACCGGCAACCCGGCGGCCGGCATCGCCCACGCCCGCGCCGCCTTTGCCGCGGGCAAGCACGTTGTCATGGTGAACGTCGAGGCCGACGCGCTGTGCGGCCCGCTGCTGGCGGAGGAAGCGCGCCAGGCCGGGACCGTGTACTCGCTGGCCTACGGCGACCAGCCGGCGCTCACGGCCGAGCTGGTGGACTGGGCGCGGTCCTGCGGCTTCCGCGTGGTCGCGGCCGGCAAGGGCACCAAGTACTTGCCGCTGTACCACGGCGTCACGCCCGACGACGTGTGGGGCCATTACGGCCTGAGCGCGGCGGAAGCGCAGGCGGCGGGGATGAACCCGCAGATGTTCAACTCCTTCCTCGATGGCACCAAGTCGGCCATCGAGATGGCGGCCATCGCCAACGCCTGCGAGCTGGACGTGCCGGAGGGCGGGCTGCTGTTCCCGCCTTGCGGTGCCGACGACCTGCCGCACGTGCTGCGCCCCCGCGCGCAAGGCGGCGTGCTGGAACGGGCGGGGATGGTGGAGGTCGTGTCGTCCTTGGAGCGCGATGGGCGGCCGGTGGCGCGCGACCTGCGCTGGGGCGTTTACGCCGTGTTCGAGGCGCCGAACGACTACGCCGCCGCCTGCTTCCGCCAGTACGGGTTGCGGACCGACGCGAGCGGGCGGTTCGCCGCGATGTACAAGCCCTACCACCTGATCGGGCTGGAGCTGAACGTGTCCGTGCTGTCGGCGGCGCTGCGCGGCGAGGCGACCGGCCAGCCCCGGGCGTTCCGCGGCGACGTGGCGGCGGTGGCCAAGCGCGCCCTGCGCGCGGGCGAGACGCTGGACGGCGAGGGCGGCTACACCGTATGGGGCCGGCTGACGCCCGCGCGGACCAGCCTGGCGTCCGGCGCGCTGCCCATCGGCCTCGCGCACCGCGTGCGCCTGCTGCGCGACGTGCCGGAAGGGGCGGTGCTGCGCTACGCCGACGTGGAAGCCTTGTCCGGCCCCGCCGCGGAGGCGCGCCGGGCGATGGAGGCGCGCCACGCCCCGGCCGCGACGGAGGCGGCAGACTAAAACCGTGCCGCAACGGGCAACGCGGCCATGAGCGGCGGCCGGGCCGAGTTCACGGCGCGCTACCTGGTGGAAACGCCGGAGGTGCTGGAAAAGACCGCGGAGGTCATCGCCGGCGAGCAGTCCAGCGGCACGTTCCTCGCCTTGCCCGGGGAAACCTCGGAACTGAAAGACCGGTCCCGCGCCCGAGTCCTGTCCATCCGGCCCTTGCCGCCGGTGGACGGCCCGAGCCTCGCCAGCGCGGAGATGGTGCGCCGCGGCCGCACCGGGCCTTGCCGCCGCGGCGAGGTCGAGATCGCACTCCCCGTCGCCAATGTCGGCGCCAACCTGTCCACCCTGCTCGCCACCGTAGCCGGCAACCTGTTCGAGCTGGGCGAGGTCACGGGACTGCGCCTCTTGGACATCGACCTGTCGCCGGAGCACGCGGCGCAGTTCCCCGGGCCGCAGTTCGGCATCGCGGGCACGCTGGCGGAGGCCGGCCTGGCCGCCGGGCCGATGGTCGGCACCATCATCAAGCCCAGCATCGGCCTGCTGCCGGAGCAGACCGCCGCCCTGGTGGACGAGCTGTGCGCGGCGGGCATCGACTTCATCAAGGACGACGAGCTGACGGCGGACCCGCCCTATGCGCCGTTCGAGGCCCGGCTCGCGGCGGTGATGCCGGTGATCGCCCGGCACGCCGACCGGCTCGGCCGCGCGCCCATGTACGCCATCAACATCTCCGGCTCCGGCGACGAGATGCGCCGCCGCCACGACCAGGTGCTGCGGGCCGGCGGCACCTGCGTGATGGCGAGCCTCAACTGGGTGGGCTTCGCCGGCATGGAGGACCTGCGGCGGCACGCGCAACTGCCCATCCATGGGCATCGCAACGGCTGGGGGATGTTCACCCGCGCGCCCGCGCTCGGCTTCGAGTTCGCCGCTTTCCAGAAACTGTGGCGCCTGGCGGGCGTGGACCACCTGCACGTGAACGGCATCCGCAACAAGTTCTGGGAGCCGGACGAGTCCGTCGTGGCGGCGGCGAAGTCGTGCCTGGCGCCGTTCGCCGGGCTGGCGCCGGTCATGCCGGTGTTTTCCTCCGGCCAATGGGCGGGACAGGCGCCCGACACCTATGCCCGGCTCGGCAGCACGGACCTGATCTACCTGGCCGGCGGCGGCATCATCGGGCACCCCGGCGGCGTGGCTGCGGGCGTCGCCAGCCTGCGCGAAGCCTGGGCCGCCGCCGCCGCCGGCATCCCGCTGCACGCCTACGCGGAAACGCATCCTGCCCTTGCGGGCGCCCTGCGGCAGTTCGGGACCATCCGGTGACCTGCCGCCTTGCCTTCTACGGGGACGACTTCACGGGATCGACCGACGCGCTGGAGGTCCTGGCGCTGGCCGGGCTGCGCTGCGCCCTGTTCCTGGAGCCGCCCACGGCGGACGTGCTGGCCCGCCTGCCGCCGCTCGATGCCGTGGGCGTCGCCGGGGACAGCCGGGGCATGGACCCGGGCGAGATGGACGCGCATTTGCCCGGCGTGTTCCGCTCGCTCGCGGCGCTCGGCGCTTCTCTGGTCCATTACAAGGTGTGCTCCACCTTCGACAGCGCGCCCAGCCTCGGCAGCATCGGCCGCGCGGTCGAGATCGCGCGCCGGCACGTGTCGGACCGGCCGGTGCCCATCGTGGGCGGCACGCCGGCCCTGGCACGGTTCTGCGTGTTCGGCACCCTGTTCGCCCGGTCCGGCAC
>CAXTUO010000106.1:0-8706 GCA_964247175.1 uncultured Acetobacteraceae bacterium
GGGGTGGTCGAGGTTGAGACTATGCTCTGCTGCACAATCAGACGCCGGAGCTGCGCCGTTGTGGCTTGCAGGTCCCGGAGCAGCGTCGTCCGGCTGCTTCCTTTCCCTCGCGTGTGAACCTTGCCTACCGGCGACCGGTCCATGTTCGGGCGTCACGAGCGGGCGCTCGGGGCGGGGCCGGACGGACGCGGCGGGGTGACGGCGGAGAAAGGCAGCTTGGGCATGGTGGAAGGGATCAAGGCCGGCGGGGCCATCCTCCCAGCCGGCGCCAGCAGAGGCGAAGCTGGCCCTGCCCGCTGCAGCGCTGGGAGCGTCGCCGCCGCGCGGCAAGGCAGGAGCCGGGCGGCAAGCCGTGGGTTGTCCCGATTGGGTCGCAGCGTGGTCCAGAACGGGCAAGAACGTAGGCAGCAGCAACATATCGGGGCTAGTCTTGGCAGGATTTGCCGCAAAGCGGCAGCCTTGCGTTTAAAATCTCGCTATGCAAGATAAGAAGCAGCATTTTCAGACTCGATTGGCAGAAGAGTAGCCAACGTAGATCATGAGGCGGCGACCTGCGGTGCGCCGCACTGTCAATGCGGAAGGATTGACATGCCTGACCTCCAAGCCTGGGACGGCTACCCCGAGCATCCCGAGACAAGCGGATGGCACTGGATCGAAGACGCGGACGGCCTGCGGCCTCTGCTTTGGCGAGGCGACGACTGGCCCGAGCCCGTGGACCAAGGCGAATGGCAGGACGGCTTCGCGGTGCTGAGCACCCGCGACCTGAGCCGCGGGTGCTACCATGGCCCGGTTGCGATGACGCCCCGCCTGGCGGCCATGTGCCGAAGCAGGATGCGCCTGCTGGCCTTGTAGCCCGTCGCCCGCGCCAGCGCATGGTGGCACCGAGACAGCTTGCCTGCTTGTCACGGGCAGGCTGGCAACGCGGGGAAGGCTGCGCATGCCACGCCTACGTCCGTGTCCCGAAAAGTATGGGCTGGCAGGCTTTCAGGATGGAGATGGAGGCCTGCCTGAGTTCGGCAGGCGTGCTCCGGGCATCCAATGCCCTCACGTGAGGCAGGGCGCCGACCCTGAGGAAAGCGGCGGGCCGAAGGTCGAACAGCCTGACGTGGATCAGGACATGCTGCAGCGTCAGGACCCTGTTGTGGCGCTTGTCACGGATGATCTTGGGATAAAGGTCTCCAACCGCCGCCGCCGGCCCCTCGATGACATGGGCGAACACGGCTCCGTCCGTCACCAACACGCTGGTGATGTCGTGCACGGGATTGTAGGCCTGGCTGCGGTCGAGGATGTCGCGAAGGCCGCGCTCAAATTTCGGCTTGTTCTCAGAATAAGTAGCATGGCTGCAAAAAATAAGCTGTACGATACTAAGGTCGGAGTACATTGCCTTGCACAGAGCAGATTTTGAGATTGACATGCGGGTGTTGAGCATCTTTTTATCTTCGACTCAGCCATGTGGACTGTCTTTGAAACTTATTGTGTGGTGGACGAAGCAGCCTTCCTAGGGCTGTTCGATGCTTCTGGCTTCGAGCCGTGCGTCCGAACCGGACGGCCTGCTTCCGGGAGAACTTTTCTCCAACGACATCAAGATTGCAGAAAGCGTTCAGTACGGCAATGTACGCAAGCTGGTGGATCGTGCAAAGCGCGAGCTCGGGATCGGCCTGGTTCGGCAGCTCCATGGCGCGACCCCGACTGGGCCGTCCCGGTCCTGCGGACTGCCAGGGTGCATGGCAACGGCATAGGTGCGCGCTGGCATGCGTTTCGGGACAGGGCTGGCCTTGAAGACATGTAGGGGAAAGGTGGCAGGGTGGAGAAGCCGGTCGTAGCGGGCGATGCGGGGACGCCCGGTGCCGACAGCCTGGAGCAGTTGCGTCTGCGCCAGGCGGAGCTGGAAGCCGAACTGGCCTCGGTGCGGCAGCGGATCGCCGCGGCCAGGGTGCCGGCCGGGCAGGATGCCGCGCCCGGCGCCGGGGTGGGCGAGTTGCACCGGCTGCGCGCCGTTCTGGCCAGCGTCACGGGCTATGCCGTGTTCACCACCGACCCGGCCGGCGTGGTCACAGGCTGGAACCCGGGCGCCGAGGCTCTGATGGGCTGGACCGAGGCCGAAGCGCTGGGCCTGGACGCGCGCGTCCTGTTCACGCCCGAGGACGTGGCCGCGGGCATGCCCGAGCGCGAGATGACCGAGGCGCTGGCCTGCGGCGTGGGTGTGGACGAGCGCTGGCACATGCGGCGCGACGGCACGCGCTATTGGGCGAACGGCCTGCTCATGCCTCTGCGCGGCGGGGCGGGTTTCGTCAAGGTTGCGCGCGACCGGACCGAAAACCATCGCGTCGAGACGGCACTGCGCGAAAGCGAGGCGCGGCTCCGCCTTGTCGTGGAGAACGCGCGCGATCACGCGATCCTCGTCGCCGATCCCGAGGGCCGGATCACCGACTGGCTGCCCGGGGCGGAAGCCGTGTTCGGCTGGACGGCGGAGGCGGCGGTCGGGCAGCCGGCCGCGATGATCTTCACGCCGGAGGATCGGGAGCAGGGCGTGCCCGAACAGGAGCTCGAAACCGCTCGCCGCGACGGCGCCGCGCCGAACGTGCGCTGGCATCTGCGCGAGGACGGCTCGCGCGTGTTCATCCAGGGCACGGTGGCGACCATGCGCGACGCAGGGGGCGAGCTGCGCGGCTTCCTCAAGACCGGCCAGGACGTGACCGAGCGCCACGCCGCCGAGGAGCGGCTGCGGCGCAGCGAGGCCTTGTTCCGCACGATGGCCACCGGCATCCAGGCGCTGGTGTTCCGCGGCGGGCCGGACGGCTGGCGCACCTGGCCCAGCCCGCAATGGGTGGGCTTCACCGGGCTGGGCGCCGAGGACAGCCTGGGCCTGGGCTGGCTGGAGGCGGTGCATCCCGAGGACCGCGAGGCGACGCTCGCTGCCTGGCGCGGGGCCGCCGGGTCAGGCGAGTACTACGTCGAGCACCGCATCCGGCACGCGGCCGGCGGCGCATGGCGCTGGCACCAGACCCGGGCCAGGCCGCTGGACGAGGCGGGTGGCGAGTGGGTCGGCGCCATGACCGACGTGCACGACCTGCGCGAGTTGCAAGGGCGGCAGGGCGTGCTGGTGGCCGAGCTGCAGCACCGCACCCGCAACCTGCTCGCGGTGGTGCGCGCATTGGCGGAGAAGACCATGGCGGGCGCGGCCGGCCTGGACGAGTTCCGCGAGGTATTCCGCGACCGGCTTTCGGCGCTGTCGCGGGTGCAGGGCTTGCTGTCGCGCCTGGCCGAGGGCGAGCGGGTGACGTTCGACGGGCTGATCCGGGCCGAGGTGACCGCCCTGGGCGCGCTCGGCGCGGACGGGCAGGGGCCGCAGGTCGTGCTGGACGGCCCGGAGGGCGTGCGGCTGCGCTCGGGCACGGTGCAGACCTTTGCGCTGGCGCTGCACGAGCTGGCCACCAACGCGGTCAAGTATGGGGCGCTGTCGCGGCCCGAGGGCCGGCTGCTGGTGCGCTGGCGGGTGGACGGCGGCGATGACGGGGAGCGACGCCTGCAGGTGGACTGGCGGGAAAGCGGGGTCGCCATGCCCGAGGCGGGCGCCGCACCGCGGAGCGGCGGCTACGGGCGGGAGCTGATCGAACGCGCGCTGCCCTACCAGCTCCAGGCCCGCACGCGCTACGAGCTGGGGCCGGACGGCGTGCGCTGCTCCATCGCGGTGCCGATCCCGGCCGAGGAGATGGAGGACGCCGAACATGCCTGACGTGCAGCCCGGCGCCGGCCTGGCCGGCCGCCGCGTGCTCGTGGCCGAGGACGACTACGTGATTGCCGACGCCTTGTGCCAGGAGCTGGAGGCCGCCGGTGCCGAGGTGGCCGGCCCCGCGCCGGACGTGGCGGCGGCGCTGGCGCTGCTTGCGCAGGGCGCCATCGACGCGGCGGTGCTGGACGTGAACCTGCGCGGCGAGATGGCCTGGCCGGTGGCCGACGCCCTGCTTGCGCGCGGCGTGCCGTTCGTGTTCGCCACCGGCTACGACGTGTCTGTCATCCCGGCGCGCTACGCCGGCGTCGCGTGCTGCGAGAAGCCGGTCGGGTTGGCCGAGATCGCCAGCGCGCTGGCCCGTTAGGCACGGGCGCCCCGGATCATCCGGTCACATGGACGCGACGGCGGGCACCGCATCGGTCCTGGTCGGTTCCTATGCTTTGGGCGTCTTCCAGGAGCTTTGCACGAAGAACCATCAGTCGAGCCAGGTTGCATGACATCAGCCGTTGCATGATCACCTGCGCTCCGGGCATAGGTATTTTCCAAACCGCAACAAAATGGCTGGACCACACTGAGCGACCTGGACGATTTCACGTGCAGCCCCTGAGACGCCTCAGACGCGGAGGCGCCATGCCATCACCCATCCTTTCGGCCCCGCTTGCCGCTGCCCAGATGGTTGCACGCCCACTACTGGCCGGGCTGCGCGTGCTGCTGGTAGAGCACGATTACTGGCTCGCCCACGAGATGGCGACGCTGTTGGTCGAGGCCGGCGCCGAGGTGGTGGGACCCGCGGGCCGGCTCGACGACGCCCGGGCGCAGGCCGCCCGCGAGCCGCATCTGGACGGGGCCGTGGCGGGCGTGCAGCTCGGCGACGGGCGGGCGGACCTGCTCCTCGCCGAGTTGCTTGCACGCGGGGTGCCGGTGCTGCTGACGACGGGCTACCCCGGGCACCTGCTGCCCGGGTGGCTGCGCGTTCTGCCGCGCGCACCGAAGTCGGACAGGCGCGAACTGGGCCGGGCTGCGGCCGAGGCGTTCGGGCGGGGGCGAGCGTTGCTTGGGCCGTGACGCGCGACGGGAGTTCCCGCCGGAGCGGGCCGGACGAAACGTGAGGCGGTGTAAGCCGGGTTGTTCCCTGCCTCATCAGCCCGACGATCCGCAGTCATGGGAAGCTGACCTACCGCCCTTCCAGGCGCGCGAGATGCGCCTCGTGCTGCTGCTGGATGTCCTTGAAGTTCGCAAGGAGCCGTTCCGCATCCTCCGTGGGCCGACCATCGGCGCGCAGCTCTGCCACGAGCTGGAACTGCCGTGCCACGTGGGCGGCACCTTGGCGGACATGGCGGCGGACCATCTCCAAATCGGTTTCTTTCTCCAACACGTCCTATTCCGTCGCATTCAGGGAAACGCTCAACC
Organism: uncultured Acetobacteraceae bacterium; assembly: GCA_964247175.1. Classification (GTDB taxonomy): domain Bacteria; phylum Pseudomonadota; class Alphaproteobacteria; order Acetobacterales; family Acetobacteraceae; genus CAHJXG01. The sequence goes on from CAXTUO010000106.1 coordinate 5,144, forward strand.
CAAGGTAGTTCTTGGGAAGGCCAAGTCCAGCTTCTGCCTCACGAAATTGAGAGTCCAATAACCACCGTTATTGGGCCTCACCCAACATCGCTGCTGTAAACCGCAAAGTAGCGGTGTCCTACTGGAGCTTTCCCTAACCGGACACACGCGCCACGTCCCGAATTGGTTGATATTGCGTCCTATTTTAGTCTGTTTTGACTTATCGGACGGCATGTCTTAGCACATCCAGGGAGCAAATCGGACAGTGAGAGATGCTATGATCGTCGGCTACGCGCGCACCAGCACAAGCGACCAGACAGCCGGGTTGGCAGCCCAGGAACGCGAGCTGACCGCGATGGGTGCCGAACGCCTTTACAGCGAGCAGGTCAGCAGCGTGACGCATCGCAGCCGCCTGGACGATTGCTTGTCCTTCCTCCGCGATGGAGACCTGCTGGTCGTTACCAAGCCGGACCGTCTTGCACGATCCACTGCCGAGCTGCTGACCATTGAGGCGGACTTGTCCAAACGCGGCATCGGCCTCGTGATCCTGAGCATGGGCGGCGAACGCCTAGACACCCGCAACCCGACCAGCAAGCTGATGCTGACCATCTTGGCCGGCGTGGCGACGTGGGAACGCGAGATCATGCTTGAGCGGCAGCGCGAGGGCATCGCCAAGGCCAAGGCAGAGGGGAAATACAAGGGACGCCCGGCCTCGCTGGACCCGGCCGAGATCGCGATGCTGGCACAGACCATGGGGCCGGCAGCGATTGCCAAGCATCTTGGGATCGCCCGCAGCTCGGTTTATCGCCTGCTACCAGGAGCACACTGAGATGGGCGAGCTTTACGACATGGACGTGTTGGAGTGGTCCGAGCACCAGGCCCGGCTGCTGCGCCGGCACGCGGCCGGCGAGAACGACAATGAAGTGCCCGACTGGGCCAACATCATTGAGGAAATCGAAAGCGTGGGGAACGAGCAGCTTTTCGCGTTTGAGAGCCTGACGATGCAAGCGTTGCTGCACGACCTGAAATGCGAAGCCTGGCCGCTGCTCTCCTACGTTCCGCATTGGCGGGCCGAAGCCCGCCTGTTCCGGGCGCAGGCGCGACGGCGCTTCACCAACTCAATGCGGCGCAAGATCGACCTTGCGTCGATCTACGCGGATGCGACACGCGCCATGCCGGATACCATCGACGGCCAGCCGCCCTTGCCGGTGCCCGTGGTCTGTCCAGTCACGCTGGATGATCTGGTGAGCGCGGAGGAATAGAAGAAAGGGCCGGACCCTGCGGCCCGACCCCTTCAGCCAATCCGCGAGGCTGCTGCCCGTGTCAGGTTGTGGCGCAACGGCCTACGTTGTGCCGCTGGATGCCAGATAGATTGTCGCCGACTGCGCCGTGGTGTTGTTCGTGAAGGCAAAGGCGTTTGAGGCGAAGTTGCCGGTCACATGGAAGTCAAGCCGCCCAGCAACACCCCCCGCAGCCTGATCTTGCGTGGACACCACCAGATCTCCAAAACCGCCCGACGATTGTATGAAGTCGGTGGCGGTGACGGTTTCATGATCAAGGGTCAACCCTGGGCGCGTGAACCCGGCGACGCCGGCATTGGTAAAACCGGCTAGCGTGCCAGAGAAACCCATTGGCTGGTTCAATTCCAGATTCGTCTGGGTCAGGTTGACGGTCTGACCCGACCCTACATTGCCCCCCAGGCGGACAGTGGCAGGATCGCCCGCGAAGTCCGCGCCGCCGCTGATCGACCCGGTTCCCTCCAGGTTTGTCGAGATGGTGACATAGCCGGTGGTGGCGCCGCCCTGGATGCCGATGCTCCCGTCATTTTCGACCGCAGAACCTTAGTCGCCGTTGATCGTGAGAGAGGAGGAACCGCCAAGGAAAGCTCCGTGCAAGGTGAGCACGCCATCCGACCCATGCACGTAGGCGTCAACGAACCCCGGGGCGAACGGGCGGCCGCCGCCGATGGTGATGCCCCCGGTGATTGTTGATTGGCCATAAACATCGAGATGACCAAAACGGGCGGCGCTGCCATCCGTAAGGTCCGTATCGACTACTGTAAGGCTTCCCACAATCGCGCCGGTCAGGGTCAGATTGGCAACTCCGTTCAGCGTAGTTCCGTTGATGCCGCTCCCGGCCAGATCGACGCTCACTCCGGCAAGCTGATCGCCTTCGGCAAGAACGGTAGCATTGCCCCCGATCACCAACGCATCGCCAGGGGTGAGGATCGGGTTAAGCTGGGACGCCTCGGTTGTGCCGCTCAACCAGGTGTCTGTCACCATCAGATCGGTGACGTTGAAGCTGACCGGGCCGGAGGAGTAGAGCACCTGCGACGCCCCACTGACCGCCGCCCCATCGTATGTGGCGCTGTCGATGTAGAGGTTGCGGTCGGTATCCGGCGTGCCGGCGTAGGCATCGTTGAGAAAGTTGACCGCGACCGTGTGCTGCCCGGGGGACAGGTTCGCGAGCACGTTTACCGTATCCGATGTGCCGCTGCTGTGCAGCGATGAGGCAGTCAGGACATCGCCGACCTGCTGACCATCGAGCGAGACCGTGAACTGCGCATTGCCCTGATAGGCATCCTGGCTGACTTTCAGCACCAGCGTGTCCGAGCCGGAGCCAATTGTGCTGGTGGTGCTGGTCGATGGCGTGGGCGTGCTGTCGGTGACGCCGAAGCTGACCGGACCGTTCACTGCGAGTTCCTGCGCCGCCCCGGGCACAAACGAGCCGTCATAGGTGGCGCCATCCACATACAGGTTGCGATCAGTGTCAACCGATCCGCCATAAGCGTCGTTGAGGAAGTTGACCGTCACGGTATGGTTGCCCGGAGCCAAATCGCCGAGCACGTTCACCGTGTCGGACGAGGTGCCGCTGTGCGGCGAGCTGGCGGTCAGGACGCCCCCAACCTGCTGGCCGTCCACGCCAACGGTGAACTGTGCGTCACCTTGGTAGGCGTCCTCGGTGATGCCTAGCGCCAGCGTGTCAGAGCCGGCGCCAATCGTCGTTGTGGCCATTCCCGTTTCCTGCTGCTTGTAGTTGGCGATGGTCGCCGCGATGTGCTCCGGTCACCTGACCGCCACGGCGATGCTTTTCTGAAAGCGCGCATTCCTTCTGGAACAACCGCCTCCTTTTTGGACGCTGTATGAACGCTTGTGAGCTATGCCACATTCCCTAACGTACGCAAGAGGCTCACCGTAAATATTTTTTAGACGGCCAAACAAAGCGCCGAGCGCAAGGAAAAGGGGGGCAAACCATGCGGCCCGACCCCCTCCTGCAGCCCCTGCGGTTGATGCGTCGTTGCGGGCGGCTACCCCTCCACTTCCGGCAGCAATGCCCGGACCGCCTCGACGCATTCCAGCGCCGCATTGCTGGCCGCGGGCCGTCCAGCGCGGTAGTGCTTGCGCGCGATTTTCACGCACAACGCGATAGCTTGGCCCGTTCCCAACAGCTCTGTCATCAGCCGCCATTTCGGCTGGACTACCCATTTTCGGCTCAACTGCCCATTACAGTGGAAAGCCAGGGCTGACCGGCGGCCGGTTTGGCCAGCATCGGGGATGCGTGGAGTCTCTGCAGCCGTGTACGTT
>CAXTUO010000107.1:0-8694 GCA_964247175.1 uncultured Acetobacteraceae bacterium
CCGGCGAGCTTTCACTGGGCCGGGTGCTGCCCGGCCAGCTTCGGCGCATGTTCGAGCACGCCCGCAACCCCGCCCTGCCGACCGAGTTCGACTGACCCGGCCCTCAACCGCGGGCCGCAAGCCGCCGCGCCGCGTCGATGATCGCCGTCGGCTCCACCCGCCGGGTCACGTCGAGGTCGATCCAGGATGCCTGAACGATGCCATCCTGGCCGATCAGGAAGGTTGCCGGCAACGGGATGAAGCCGCCGGGGTTGCCATGGCGCTCCGCCAGGTCGATGCCCGCCCCGGCCAGCAGGGCGCGGTAGCTTTCGGGCGGGTTGACCACGACGCCGAACTGCATGGCCGCCTCGTTGTCCACGTCGGACAGCACCTCGTAATGCAGGCCGTGCGACCGCTTCGCCCGGAGCGCCCGGCCCCCGGTCTCCGGCGTCAGGGCGGCCAGCGTGGCGCCCGCGGCGTGAAGCTCGGGCAGCGCCTCCTCCAGCGCCGAAAGCATCATCATGCAGAACGGGCACCAGTCGCCGCGGAAGAACACCACGACCAACGGCCCGGATTCAAGTAAATCGCCCGATGATAGCAGCCGCCCTTCGGCGTTGGGCAGCAGGAAGTCCGGCATCGGCATGCCGGGCGCCAGGACGTGGGCGGCGATTTCCGCGCGGTCCAGCATCGCCACGAACCCGGCATATGCCGCACCGACCTCGCCCTGGAACTCGGCGTTTCGAAGCGTCGCAAGCTGCCGCGTCAGATCCATGGAGCCTTCCTCGGGACAAGGGCCTGCGGCCCACTGTGCGGGGTAGCCGTTTCCTGCGGCCGCAGCCAATTCCGATACGGCATGGTTTATATAGCTGGCGAAAGGGGGCGCCGATGCCTCACCGCCCCGCCGCGTAGCCCTGCATCCCGCGCGGGTTGGCGCCGGCGAACATCTGCGCGCCTTCCTGCCGCGCCGCGGAAAGCCGGCCTTCGGACCAATCCGGCCCCTGCTCCGCCTCGTGGCCGCGCGCCCGCAGCTCGTCCAGCACGCCCGCGGGATAGCGTCCTTCCAGCACCAGCTTGCCCGGCCGGGCGATGCGGGGCCAGAAGCTGCTCGGCCAGTGCTCGGAATGGAAGCTCGGCATGTCGATGGCATGCTGGATGCCGAAGCGGCCGTGCACCATGCGCAGGAAGAAGATCAGCGACCATTGGTCCTGCTGCTCGCCGCCCGGCGTGCCGAACGCCATCCAGGGCTTGCCGTCGCGCAGCGCGAAGCTCGGGGACAAGGTGGTGCGCGGCCGTTTGCCGGGTGCCAGGCTGTTGGGCAGGCCGTCGCGCAGCCAGAACATCTGGCCGCGCGTGCCCATCGGAAAGCCGAGGCCCGGCACCACTGGCGAGGATTGTAGCCAGCCACCGGAAGGCGTGGCGCTGACCATGTTGCCCCAGCGGTCGATCACATCGACATGCACGGTGTCGGCGCCGATCACGCCCAGCCGCGCCACCGTCGGCTCGCCCGCGCCCGGCGCCTGGTCGAGCATCCCGGCCCGGCGGTGCGCCTGGTGGTCCACCCAAGGGGTGAAGCCCGGAACCCCGCCGGGGCGCAGGTCCATGGACGCCTGCGGCCCCACGGTGCCGCGACGCGCCAGGTTGTAGTTGGGCGACAGCAGGTCATCGAGCGGCACGGCGACAAAATCCGGGTCGCCGTAATACGCTTCACGGTCTGCGAAGGCGAGCTTGGCGCACTCGACCACGGTGTGCACGAAGTCGGGGCCGAGCAGGTCCATCGCGCCGATGTCGAAGCCGCGCAGCAGCGCCAACTGCTGGAGGAACACCGGCCCCTGGCTCCATGGCCCGCATTTCAGCACGGTGTGGCCATGGTAGTCGTAGGCTGCCGGGTCCTCGACGGTTGCGGACCACTTCGAGAAATCCTGGGCGGCGAGCAGCCCGCGGTGCCGCCGTCCGGAAGCGTCGAGCACGTCGGTTTCCGCGAAGAAGCGCCCGACCGCCTCGGCCACGAAGCCTCCGTACCAGGCGGCGCAGGCGGCGTCGATGCGCGCTTCCCGCGTGGCGCCCACGGCTTCCCGGCACAGGCGCCCGTAGGTGGCCGCGAGGTCCGGGTTGGCGAACAGGCTATCGACTGAAGGCGTGGCGCCGCCCGGCAGGAACACGGCGGCGCTGCTGGGCCACTCGGCCTCGAACAGCGGGCGCACCCCCTCGATGGTGGCGGAAACGCGCGGCACCAGCGGCACCCCAGCCGTCGCGTAGCCGATGGCGTAATCCAGAACGTCGGCCAGTTCCCAGGTGCCCCAGTCCCGCAGCATCCGGCACCACGCGCCGAACGCGCCCGGCACCACCGCGGGCAGGAGCCCGGTCGCCGGGATCAGCTCAAGGCCGAGCGACGCGAAATGGGAAAGCGTCGCGGCCTCCGGCGCCGTGCCCTGGCCGCAGATCACATGCTGGGTGCCGGTGCGGGCGCTGTGGACGATGATGGGCGCGTCGCCGCCGGGTCCGTTCAGGTGCGGCTCGGCGACCTGCAGCACGAATCCCGCGGCGGCGGCGGCGTCGAACGCGTTGCCGCCGCGTTCCAGCACCGCCATGGCGACCGCGGTGGCCAGCCAGTGCGTGCTGGCGGCCACGCCGAAGGTGCCGGCGATTTCGGGTCGCGTGGTGAACCACGTTGTGAGCATGAGGGGGCGGCCTCCGGGTTGCGCGCCGCCCAGCCTATCGCCAAGGTCCCTGCGCGTAAAACTACCGCGTGAACTTGGAGCGTCGATGCTGATCCTGATCGTGGGGCCGTCCGGGGCCGGCAAAGACACCCTGCTGAACGGCGCCCGCGATGCGCTGGCGGACGACCCGCGCTTCCGCTTCGTGCGCCGCGTCATCACCCGGCCCGGCGACATGGGGCAGGAAGCGCACGAAAGCGCGACCGAGCAGGCGTTCGAGCTGCGCAAGCAGGCCGGCGACTTCGCCCTGACCTGGCGGGCGCACGGGCTGCAGTACGGCATCCCCGCCGACATCTCGATGGACCTGGCGCGCGGCCGGGTGGTCATCGTCAACGTGTCCCGCGCCGTGGTGGCGGAGGCGGCGGCTCGCTTCCCGGTTTCGGTGATCGAGATTTCGGCGCCGGCGGACGTGCTGGCGCTGCGGCTCGCGGCGCGTGGGCGGGAGGACGCGGTGGATGTCGCGCGCCGCCTGGCCCGCTCCATCGAGTTGCGGCTGCCGGTGGAGCGGCAGGTGGTGGTGAACGACGGCACGGTGGAAGCCGGGGTGCGTGAGCTGCTGGGCGCGATCACCCGCGCATCGGGAGACGCTCTGCAATCGTGAACGGGGCACCGGGGCCGGCCTGGGTGAACACGCAGATCTCCGTCACTCGGCGCGGGTGCGGCAGCGCGTCCGCCAAATGCGCTCTCGCGGCTGGCAGGAACACGGCGCGCTCCGCGTCCGTCAGGCGCCGGGTCAGCGTCATGTGGAAGCGCCACTCCTCGAACACGCCGGGATAGCCCCAGCGGAGCAGGTTCGCTTCGCGCGCCTCGGACAGCCCGGCCCCACGGCGCCGGGCCAGTTCGGCCCCCTCCGGGGGCGCCCGGTGGTGGTCCACCCCGGCCACGCAAGCATCGGCCAGGGCGCGCAGGGCCGGGCACGGCTCGGCTTCCCGCACGGCGAGGAACCCCGACAGGTCCGCCACGTGCAGCCGCGGCATGGCGAACGGGGCCAGCCCGCGCACCAGGGCGGCGGCATCGTCCAGGAACGCGCCGTAACTCGTTTGGAGCCGCATCGGCGGCTTCAGCGTGCAGTGGAAGCCGTACAGCCGGGCGTCGGCGGTGACGGCGTGGATGTCCGGCAGGCCGGGCTGCGGCAGGGTGGCCGCGGTCTCCGGGTCGCGGCCCAGCCAAGCGCAAGCCGCCGGCCACAGCGGGTCGGACAAGGCTGGGGCATAGTATAGCGCGACCCGCATACTTAGCTTACCTGCTTCGCAGGCATGTCAGTTCACCTGCTCCGCAGGCATGGCCTAGCTCACCCGCTCCCCGCCGCGCCAAACCTGGCGGACGACCGGCATGCCCTCGTGCTCCCGCACGTGCAGCAGGTCGGCGCGCAGCCCCGGCTCGATCCGGCCGCGGTCAAGCAGCCCGGCCATGCGCGCCGGGTTGGCCGTGACCATGGCGACGCCTTCCGCCAGGGTGATGCCCGTCTGCGCGACGCTGGCAAAGGCGGCTTCCAGCAGGCTGGACGGCACATAGTCGCTGGCATAAGCGTCCACCACGCCGCGGCGCACCAGGTCCGCCGCCGAAACGTTGCCGGAATGCGAGCCGCCGCGCACGATGTTGGGCGCACCGGCGATCACGTCCATGCCGCGCGCCCGCGCTTCCGTCGCCGCCAGCACCGAAACCGGGAACTCGCTGATGCGGATGCCGTCGGCGGCGTTCTCCGCCACCTCCTCCGCCGTGTTGTCGTCGTGGCTGGCCAGCACGATGCCGAGCGGCACGATGCGGTCCAGCAGGCGCCGGCGGTTCGGGCCGCGGGTGCGGGCACGCTGCTCCTGCAGCTCCACGATGCGACCCTCGATCCATGGGAGGCCATGCCCTTCCCGCAGCCGCATGGCGCGGTAGCGGTCGAGGTTGGCGTACTGGCCCACGCCGGGGCTGTGGTCCATCAGGCTGACCATGCGGACGCGGGGGTGCTCGGCAACCGGGTCGAGCAGGTCCATCATGTCGGGCGCCGGCAGCTCGCAGCGCAGGTGCAGGAAGTGCTCGGACTTCAGCAGCCCGGTGCCGGCCAGCGCATGGAGGTCGGCCACGCCGTCATGGAAGGTGCGGATGCGGTCCTTGTCGAAGCCGAGGTCGCCCAGGCACAGCGCGTCCAGCACCGTTGTCACCCCCGCCGCCGCGCATTGCGCGTCATGCGCCACCATGGCGGAGCGCGACGGCCAGCGCGCGTTGCTGCGCGGCTGCACCTGGCGCTCCAGGTTGTCGGTGTGCACATCGACGATGCCGGGCATCAGCGTGTCGCCCCCGAGGTCAACCGCGCCCGGCGCCGGGCTGCGGCGGCCGGGCTGCACGTCCGTGATGACCCCATCCTCCACCACGACGGCGCCCAGCACGACCTCATTTGGAAGCACGAGGCGGGCGTTGGCGAGGATCAGGGTCATGCGGCATCCCGATGGGAGTGGACGGTCGGCGCGCGCGGCGCGATCAGCCGCCCGGCGCGGCGTCGTTATCATAACGCTGCGAGTCCCGCCATCGGACGCTGCCCGTCGCTGGCACGCCCGTTGCTACAACCGTGGCGCGTCGAACGGAGGAGATCGGAATGGACGAGTACGGCCAGCGCGGCTACGGCGGAACGGCGGTGGGCTTCGGGGAGCGCGTCGGCATCGCCGTCGTCGATTTCCAGCTCGGTTTCACCGATCCGCGCTTTCCCCTTGGCGGCGCCGCGCTGACCGAGCGCGCGGTCGTGAACACCGCGACCCTGCTGCACGCGGCCCGCGCCGCCCAGCTGCCGGTGGTGAGCTGCTACACCGCCTACCAGGGCGCCGAGGACGCGCCGCGTTGGAAGGTGCCGCCCGTCACGGAAACGCTGCGGCACGGCAGCGAGCCGGTCCAACTCGATCCCCGCATCCACGATCCGGCCTACGATGTCGTGCTGTGCAAGGCCGCGCCGTCCATCTTCTTCCACACCGCCGCCGCGCCGATCTTCGTGCGGCAGGGCGTCGATACCGTGATCGTCACCGGCTGCACCACCTCCGGCTGCGTGCGCGCCAGCGTGATCGACGCCTTCAGCTACGGCTTCCGCGTGATCGTGCCGGAGGACTGCGTGGGCGACGTGGAGGACGGGCCGCATCTTTCGAACCTGCGCGACGTGGGCCGGCGCTACGCCGATGTCGTGACGCTCGACGCCTGTCTCGCCCACCTCGCGGGCCTGCCGCGCCGCAATGCCTGACGGGGGAAGCGCCATGACCCAAGCGACCCCCGACCGGCTGACGGCGGCCGAGGCATCCGCGCAGATCCGCGCCGGGACGCTCACGGCGGAGGCCCTGGCCCGAGCCTGCCTGCGGAGCGCGACGCGGACGTGCGCGCCTGGTCCTTTGTCGATCCGGACGCGGTGATCCGCCGGGCGCGGGAGCTGGACAAGTAGCCGCGGCGCAGCCCGGCCGGGCCGCGTTCGACCGCATCGCCGCGGAGTACGACGCCGTGCTGGCGCCCAGCGCGCCCGGCGAAGCGCCGCTCGGCGGCCATCCCGGCGATGCCGTGTTCAACCGGATGTGGACGCTGCTGCACGTGCCCTGCGTCAACCTGCCGGGCCTTTCGGGACCGAACGGCATGCCGGTGGGCGTCACCCTGACCGCGCCGCGCTTCACGGACCGGCAGTTGCTGGCGACCGCGGCGGCCGTCGCCCCGGTAATTGCCGAGGCCGGGCGCGCTTAGGGGGACGCCGGGCGGGGCCGGTAGCCGCTCACCTGCGCCCCGTCCTCCGGCCGCAGCCGCAGGAAGCCTGGCGCAGACACGAGCGTAATCAGCGACACGATCAGGAAAGCATCGTGGAAATCCGCCACGTCGGGCAGCCGGCCCGGCCCGGCAATCAGCCCGAGCAACGCCGCCGCAATCGAGACGCCAAACGAGATCGTCAGTTGCTGGATCACCCCGCCCAGGCTCGTGCTGCGGCTGAGCTTGGCGGCCGGGGTGTCGGCGTAGGTCAGGGTGTTGGTAGTCATGAACTGGGTGCTGCGGGCGACGCCGAACAGCAGGACCATGAAAAAGATCAGCCAATGCGGCGTCGTCGGCCCCACCAGGGCGAAGCTCGCGATGACGACGGCGCAGAGCACGCCGTTGACCGACAGCAGCCCGCGGTAGCCGAAGCGCCGCATCAGCCAGGCCGACACGGGCCGCACCACCAGCGTGCCCAGGCTGGACACGAAGGTGAGCGATCCCGACTGCACGGGGCTGAGGCCGAAGCCGATCTGGAACAGCAGCGGCAGCATGAACGGCACGGCGTTGACCCCGATCCGGCTCAAGCCTCCGGCGAGCGTGCTGACCCGGAAGGTGCGGATGGCGAACAGGCTGAGGTCGAGCGCCGCGTCCGGCCGGTTCCGGGCATAGGGCACGTAGGCCGCCAGCAGCAGCACGCCCGTCGCCAGCAGAGCGGACACCGCCCAGGTCGGCAGCAGCGGGTGGCCGACGTTCTCGAACGCGAACTGCAGCAAACCGAGGCCCGCGCCGCACAGCAGGAAGCCCGGCACGTCGAAGCGCGCCTGGCGGTCGGCCCGCGTGTCCTCGACGAAACGCAGCGCCAGCAGCACGCCGACCGCGCCGATGGGGATGTTGACGTAGAACACCCAGCGCCAGCTCGCGTAGGTCGTCAGGAAGCCGCCGAGGATCGGGCCGAGCGCCGGGCCGATGACGGCGGGCACCGTCATGTAGGTCATCGCCGTGACCAGTTGGCTGCGCGGAAAGGCGCGCAGCAGCACCAGCCGGCCGACCGGCGTCATCATCGCGCCGCCGAACCCTTGCAGCACCCGCATCGCCACCAGCACGCGCAGGCTTTCCGATAGGCCGCACAGCGCGGAAGCGGCGGTGAAGATGACCAGCGCCGCCGCGAACACCCGGCGCGCGCCGAACCGGTCCGCGATCCAGCCGCTGAGCGGCATGAACACGGCGAGGCTGAGGATGTAGGCGGTGATGGTCAGGTTCATCTGCAGCGGCGTGACCCGCAGGCTGCGTGCCATGTCGGGGATCGCGGTGGTGACGATGGTCGCGTCCAGTTGCTCCATCAGGAAGGCGAAAGCGACGATGAGCGGGATCAGCAGGCGCAGCTTGCGGTTCTGCATGACGGCGTAGGTTGAGTCCGCCGGGGGTGGGAGGGGGGTGTCTGGCATGGTGGGGTCTGTTCCGTGCAAGTCCTGTACCTTCCGAGCCGGTTGGCTTTCGCGAGACAGGGATGGGTCAGGCGCTACAGAGTCGTGTCGGCAGGTTTGTTGCTGAACCCGGCGGACCTCCCTTGCGTCATCGAATAAGGCTCTGTTACCATTGTCCTGGCTCGGTCGGAGCCTCCGTGTCCGCGGAAGGGGCAGCGCCCACGACCAGAGACCCATGACCCGGTCGAGCAACGCTCACCCTTTCCTGTCTGACAGGCGGACACAGACGCAGGGAAAGGAACCCCGCCGTGGCCGACCGTCCTGTACAAACGCGTTCTCCTGTCCCCAACGGGGTGCGGACCTCGCCGTTTCGGCTCAATCTCGAACAGCAGCGCAAGCGCGCCAAAGACTTGCTGCACGGCCTGCGCATAAGCGATCCCGATGCGCTCGCCCGGTTCCGCAATTACCATCCGCATGGAGCGAGCCTGACCGACCCGGCTGGAATCCACCGTCTCGCGCGCTTAAGCGAGGCGCAATGGGTGATCGCACGTGAGCTTGGGCTTCCAAGCTGGCCGAAACTGAAGGCTCACATTTAGGCAATGCAGCAGGCCCGCGACCGCATCGCGGCCGGGGCACATGCTCCGGATGGAGAGGTCAGGACCCTGCACATCCGTTGCGGGTCCGACCTTATGGCGCCGCTCAAGGACGCGGGTTTCGCTGGAGACTTCCTCGAATACTCAGACGCGCTTTGCCAAGGACCTGTGGTTGAAGGCGATGCCTGGCTGGAACGGCGCGCGGCGTTCCTGGCTCAGGCATACGGCGCCCAAACGGGCCAAAGCACCGAACAGGTGGCAGCAAGGCTCCGCCACGCCGAAGAC
>CAXTUO010000108.1:0-8642 GCA_964247175.1 uncultured Acetobacteraceae bacterium
GGCTGCGCGCCTACGGCCAGAGGGACCCGCTCAACGAGTACAAGAGCGAGGCGTTCGGCTTGTTCAACGCCATGCTGGACGAGCTGAAGGAGCGGGTAACGGCCATGCTGGCCCGGGTGGAGATTGGGCCGGAAGCGCCGCCCGAGCCGGCGTTCCAGCCCGCAGCCCCGCAGTCGCTGCAGTATTCCGACCCCGCTGCGAGCGCCCCCTATGCCGGCGGCGACGTGCTGGAAGCGGAGCGCCCGCGCATGGCAGTCGGCGCGCAGGCCGCGGCGGTTATCGACCTGGCTGACCCCGCCACCTGGCGCGACACGCCGCGCAACGCGCCGTGCCCGTGCGGGTCAGGCAAGAAGTACAAGCACTGCCACGGGCGGCTGGCGTAGCGAGAGCCGACGGCGCAGGCAGTTCGGCGCAGCGATGGCGGGCGGCCTTGGGCTGCAAGCGTCGGCTCGTTCCGCACAGGGCGACGCCGGGCGGATGCCGGCGCGGGGAGGGGGCATGGGCTGGCAAAGGGCAGGAGCCGTGCAGCAGGCAGCCCGGATATGGACAACCAAGGACGAAGGCACGGCGGAAGGCTAAGCGGCCGGACTAGCTTGCCGAGAAGCGCGTATTCAAGGTCACATGTCGTTAAGGATTGCGCCGTATCCTGTGTTCACGAACGCTTCAATCTCGGGGCGGGAGGGTTCAAGGATCGCCGATGTCCATAGCTCCACTTGACGGCAAAGGCGTTACTGAACAGGAGCGTGCTGCCCTGATCGAGGCCGCCTCCAACGCCAAGGAATGGAGCCTGCGCTTCCCGTGTGCCTTGGAAAGCCAGTTCGAGCGGGACACCGCCCCCGAGCGCACACGGAACTTCGTCCGGTGCAGCCTTCTTGGGATCGTTTTCTGCTGTTTGTTCCTGTTCAACTACTTCACCATGCTGCCCGATGTGGCATGGCGGGCGTTGTTGATCCAGGTCGCCTTCACGATCCCGGTCCTGTTCAAAGTTATGATCTACATGAAAACCAACCCGTCGCCGTTCCGCCGGGAGCTGGCCGAAACGGTGGCCATCGTGGCCAGCCTTCTCGCTGGGATGGCCTCCTATCAGGGCAGCATTTATCCCGCGGCAACCTTCTTTCGATACTGCCCGGTCCTGACCCTCATATTCCTTAACGTGGTGGCCGGGGTCCGCTTCCGCTTTGCCCTTGTGGCGTCTATGGTCGTCATGCTCTGCCATGTCCTCGACGTGCAGCTGTATGACGGCATCAATCCCGACGTGAAAAGTCTGATGACCGGTTCCGTGCTGTTCGCGTGCGGCTTCACGCTTATGGCCAACTACCGGATCGAGAAGGACGCACGGCGGACCTATCTTTCAAACGAGCGGGAAGTTCTGAGGCGCGACGAGGTGGCCCGGCTCGCCAACCATGACGTGCTGACCGGCCTTGCCAACCGCTCGCTGTTGCAGCGGCGCATCACGGAAGCGCTCGCCCGCGCCCGGCGCGCGAACGGCAGCGTGGCCGTCCTCTGCCTCGACCTCGACGGCTTCAAGGCCGTCAACGACCTACGCGGCCATGCGGCGGGCGACCAATTGCTCCGCGAGGTCGCCGCCCGGCTCAGCCGCTGCATGCGCGAAACCGACACCGTCGCCCGGCTCGGCGGGGACGAGTTCGTCGTGCTGCAAACCGACAACGTGCAGCCAGACACCGCGCGCGTCCTGGCCGAGCGCCTGATCGCGTCGCTGTCCGAGCCGTACAACCTTGGGGGCGGCGAGGTGGACGGAGCCGTGACCGCGTCCATCGGCGTCGCCCTGTTCCCGTGTGACGGCGAAGACCCGGAAACGCTGTTGCACAACGCCGACACGGCACTCTACCGGGCGAAGTGGGCAGGCAAGAACCGCGCGGCGTTCTTCCGGCCGGAAATGGACCATGAGCTGCGCGAGCGCCGGGCCATGGAGCACGATCTGCACCAGGCGGCGGCGCGCGGGCAGTTCACGCTGGCCTGGCAGCCGCTCTCGTCCGCATGCGCCGAGAGCCGGATCACGGGGTTTGAAGTGCTGCTGCGCTGGCACCATCCTGAGCGCGGGCCGGTGCGGCCCGATCTGTTCATTCCGGTCGCCGAGTCGTGTGGCGCCATCACGGGCATCGGGACCTGGGTGCTGAACGAGGCCTGCCACGAAGCGGCGAGCTGGTCGGCGCCGCTCCGGGTGGCGGTGAACGTTTCGCCGGTGCAGGTGCAACAGGGCGACGCCTTTGTCGAGATGGTCGAGCGGGCGCTCGCGTGCTCGGGACTTGCGCCGACGCGCCTGACCCTGGAGGTCACGGAAGGCGTGCTGATCCGCGACACCGACCGGGTGCTGGCCGTCCTGAACCGTCTCAAGGCGCTCGGCGTGCAGATTGCGCTGGACGATTTCGGCACCGGCTATTCCTCGCTCGCGACGTTGCGGACCTTCCCGTTCGACAAACTCAAGATCGACCGCAGCTTTCTTTCCGAGCTCGGCGGCATGCCGCAAGGGCAGAACATGGCGATCGTGCGGGCCGTCCTCGGCTTGGCCCGCGGCCTCGGCCTGCCGGTGGTGGCGGAAGGGGTGGAAACGAAGCTGCAGCTTGAGGCGCTGCACGACGCCGGGTGCGAGGAGGTGCAAGGCTGGCTGGTCGGAAGGCCGGCTTCCATCGAAAGCTTCTGCCACCTTACCCAGGCGCTTGCCGCCGCGTCGGCTGCCTGACCCGCGTCGCCCGGCCTCCACGGCCAGGGCGCCGGTCGGGGCGCGGCAGCTTCACTCCCCGGACAGCTCGCGCCGCCGCTTCTCTAATTCCTCGCTGTAGCGGCGCAGCGCGTACTGCTCGGTGAGCACGCCGATCACCCGCATGTTCTCGGCGCTGTCCACCACGGCCAGCTCGTCGCTTTCCGCCGTTTCGAAGATCTGCACCGCTTCCTTGATCGTCATCTGCGGCAGCAGCACGGTTTTGCGGTGGTGCACCACGTCGGACAGCTTGGTTGCGGTTTCCGGGGCGGCGTGGCCCTCGGAGGTCGCGAGGATGCCGGCGTAGCGGTCCGCCGCGTCCACCGCCACGACGCGGGCGACCGAGCCCAGCACGAACTCCCGCCGGAACGCGCCCAGCGTCATGTCGATCGGCACCCGGCGGTACTCGCGCCGCATCATCCGCCCAACCGTGAGGTTGCGCATCCAGCCGATATCGACGGCGCTGCGGATCGCCTCCCCCCGCAGGTGGAAGCGCCAGGTCGCGAAGCTGTAGCCGAAGGTGCGGCGCACGGTGATGGTGGACACGACGCTCGCGGCCAGGACGGCGATGGTCATGGGCAGCGATCCCGTGCTTTCCAGCGCCAGGAACGCCATGGTGAGGGGGCCGCCGACCACGGCGACGGCAAGCGCGCTCATGCCCACCAGCGCGCAGATCACCGCCGGCAGCGCCTGCACGGCCGTCACCAAGGCCAGCACGCCGGCGAACAGCTTGCCCACCAGCGCGCCCAGGAACAAGGACGCGAAGAACAGCCCGCCGCGGAAGCCGGAGCCGATGCTGATGGCCGACGCCACCGCCTTGAGCACGATCAGCAGCCCGATCTGCTGCAGGCTGTACGGCGCATCCAGCGCGACCCGCAGCGCCGAGTGGCCAGACGACAGCACCGCCGGCGACAGCAGCGCCATGCCGCCCACGGCGAGGCCGCCCAGCACCGGGCGCGTCCAGCCCGGCATGCGGCTGCGGCGGAACAGCGCCTCGACCAGCGTGACGCCGCGCATCAGGGCGATGCCGCCCAACGCGCACAGCATGCCGAGCGCCAGGATCGGCACGTAGTCCACCGCCTCGATCGCCGTGGGCACGCGGATGTCGAAGCCCAAGCTGGCGCCGACCAGGAAATGCATGACCGACACCGCTGTGATCGCCGACATCACCACCGGCGCCAGCGTGGTGAGCGAATAGGTGCCGATCACCAGCTCGAACGCATAGAACGCGCCGGCCAAGGGCGCGTTGAACGCGGCGGCGATGGCGCCGGCCGCGCCGCAGCCCACCAGGAGCCGCAGGTCGGTCCGCCGCACCCGGAACGCCCGGCCCAGCCAGGACGCCATGGCCGAGCCGATCTGCGCGAAGCCGGCCTCCAGCCCGACCGACGCGCCGACGCCGTTCGACCACACGGTTTGTCCCACGACGACCACGCTGTCCACCAGGGACATGCGGCCGCCATACAGCGCGTTGGCCTCGATGGGGTCGATGGTCCGGCGCGGCATCCACCGGGCCAGCGCCCAGCCGGCCCCGCCCAGGACCAGCCCGCCGAGGCTTGGCGCCAGCAGGGCGCGCAGGGGATCGACCGCCGGCATGGCGGACAGGAACTCGCCCGGCCCCAGGTTGTACAGCGCCCGGTGCATCGCCTGCGCGACGGTTTCCATCGCGACCACGACCAGCCCGGCGCCCAGCCCGACAAAGGCGGACAGCACCACCAGCCAGATCTCGTCCGCCCGGACCAGGGCGCGGAGCGTCTGCGGGACGTGCGCCACCGCGTCGGCGATCGGCCGCCGCTCCCGCCGGGCACGCAGGCCCGCCGCGGCGTTTGAACCAGCGAAGCCTGTGCTGCTGGGGGGAGGGGACATTCAAAGGGCCAAACGGGACGGAGGTGCGGGACCCCGCCCGAGCCGGGCGAGGCTCCCCCATTACTGCGACCGCATTGCCGAGGCTTCAACCAGGCCGAACCCTAAAAACCCGCTCCTTTGTGTCGTTTCAACAATCACCCTGCATTTCGTTCCCGGGCTGTGTCCTCCAGGTCGTCATCGACGAAGGCTTGGACCAGCTCGGCCAGGCTTTCATGCGCGGCGAAGCCCAAAGCGGGGGCGCGGACCGGGGCAAACGCGGCGGGCCAACCGCCAACGATGGCGGCGATTGCCGGGTCGGGGCGGCGCTCCACCAGGGCGGAAGCGCCGGGCCGCACGCTGTCCAGGGCCGCCAGCATCTGGCCCACCGTGGCGCTGAGGCCCGGCGGGTTCACGCCGCGGTCAAGGCCCATCGGCGCCGTGTCCATCGCCGCCGCGTGCAGCAGCCAATCGACGGCCCGCCGGGGGCTGCAAATCCAGACGGCGAAGTCGTCCGGCACGGGCAAGGTGGCCAGGAGGCCCAGCAGCGGCTCGCGCAGGATGCCGCTCACGAAGCTGCTGGCCGCCTTGTTGGGCCGGCCCGGGCGCACCACCACCGTGGGCAGCCGGATCAGCACGGCGTCGAGCATGCCCCGGCGGCTGGCGTCGGCGAGGAACAGCTCCGCCGCCGCCTTCTGCGCGCCGTAGCTGTTCGCCGGCACCTGCCGCGCGTCGTCCCCCAGCACCGCGCCCTGTCCGCCGCTGAAGCTCGCGACCGAGCTGGTGAACACCACGCGGGGCGGCAGGGCGAGCCGGGCGCAGGCGTCGATCACCGCGTCCGTGCCGCGCACGTTGACCCGGCGCCCCAGCGCGTAGTCCGCTTCCGCCGCGGCGCTCACCACGGCGGCGAGGTGGAACACCACGGCGGTGCCGGGCGGGATCGCCGCTTCCGGCAACTCGGCAAGGTCGCCGGCCAGGCTATGCACCGGGAACGCCGCGCCTGCGGGTGGAGGCGGGGCGAGGAGGTCGAACAGCGTCAGGCTGCTGACCGGGCGTCCGCCCAACGCGCCCTCCGCCGCCAGCCGGGCGGCCAGCTTGCGTCCCAGAAACCCGGCGCCGCCCAGGATCGTGATGTGCATGGCGTTCCCCTTTATTGGTCAGCCGAGCACTAGCCGCCGTCCGCCGCCCGCGCAATTGTGCGGGCATGGTTGAAACCCTGCCGTTCCGCTGCCTGCCGAACCCGCGCCGGGGCGCCCCGGGGATCGTGGTATTGCCCGCCGGAGGGTTCCGCCGGGCGCGGGCGGACATCTCGGCCTGGCCGGGCTACGCGCCCACTCCGCTTCACGCGCTGCCCGGCATCGCGCGGGAGGCCGGGATCGCGGCGCTCCATCTTAAAGATGAGTCGGACCGCTTCGGGCTGGGCAGCTTCAAGGCGCTGGGCGGCGCCTACGCGGTGGCCGGGGTGCTGTCGGCGGAGCTGGCCCGGCGCGGCGCGGCGCTGTCGGCCACGACGGCGGACCTGTTTGCCGGGCGCTTTGCCGCAGACACAAAGGACATCACCGTTGCCTGCGCCACCGACGGCAACCACGGCCGCAGCGTCGCCTGGGGAGCGCAGCGTTTCGGCGCAGCCTGCGCCATCTTCGTGCATGAGGGCGTGAGCCAAGCGCGCATCGACGCCATCGCCCGTTACGGCGCCGCGATCCACACCGTGCCCGGCACCTACGACGACGCGGTGCGCGCGGCGGCGGCGGAGGCCGAACGGCAGGGCTGGTTCGTCGTGTCCGACACGTCCTGGCCCGGCTACACCGAGATCCCGCGCGAGGTCATGCAGGGCTACCGCGTGATGGCAGAGGAAGCGCTGGACCAATGGCCAGGCCCGCCGCCCACCCATGTCTTCATCCAGGGCGGCGTCGGCGGCGTGGCTGCGGCGGTGTCGGTCTCCGCCCGCACCCGGCTTGACCCGGCGCCGGGCCTGATCGTCGTCGAGCCGGAGCGCGCCGCCTGCCTGCTGGCCAGCGCGGCGGCCGGGGGGACGCCCACACCCGCGGCGGGCGACCTCGACACGATCATGGCGGGCCTGGCCTGCGGCGAGCCGAGCCTGATCGCCTGGCAGGAACTCGACCGCGCGACGGCGGCGTTCCTCGCCATTCCGGACGCGGCGGCTGTCGATGCGATGCGGCGGCTGGCGCGGGAAGGCATCGTGTCCGGCGAGTCGGGGGCGGCGGGCCTCGCGGGCCTGCTGCTGGCGGCGGGCGACCCGGCGGCCCGCACGGTCCTGGCGCTCGGCCCCGACAGCCGCGTGCTGGCTTTCAGCACGGAGGGCGCCACCGACCCGGCGCTGTACGCGCGCCTGGTCGGGCCTGCGGGCGCATCGGCCCCGCCATGATCCTGCATGCGGCTGAGGCCGGAACGGACGGTGGCGCCGGGCCGCCCGTGGCGCTGCTGCACGGGCTGTTCGGCGCGGCCGGCAACTTCGCAGCCATCCAGCGCCGGCTCGCGACCACCCGCCGGGTGATCGCCTTTGACCTGCGCAACCATGGCGACAGCCCGCACGACCCCGCCATGTCCACCCTTGCCATGGCGGAGGACGTGCTGGACAGCCTCGCGGCGCTGGGCGTGCCGAGCGCGGCGCTGGTCGGCCACTCGATGGGCGGCAAGGTGGCAATGCGCGCGGCGCTGCTGCGGCCGGACCGGGTCAGCCGGCTGCTGGTGGCCGACATCGCGCCGGTCCGCTACGACCCGGCATTCCGCGGCATCGCCGACGCCATGCTGGCTTTGCCGCTCGGCCCCGGCTTGACGCGGGCAGCCGCCGAGGCCGCGCTGGCGCCTGCCGTGCCGGACCCGGCGGTGCGCGGGTTCCTGCTGCAGAACCTGCGGCTCGGCCCGGCGCCCGCCTGGCGCATCGGCCTGCAGGAGATCGCGGCGGCCTTGCCCGGCATCGAGGGCTGGGATGCGCCGTCTGGCGCCCGATATCCCGGGCCGGTGCTGATGCTGCGCGGCGAGCGGTCCGACTACGTGCGGCCCGAGCACCGGCCGGCCGTCCGCGCGCTGTTCCCCGCCGCCCGTTTCATGACGCTGAAGGGTGCCGGGCATTGGCTGCACGCGGACGCACCGGACGCCTTTGTGGAGGTCGTGCAGGCGTTCCTCGGCGGTTGATCAGGTCGATTGCTTGATCTTCTTGCCTTCGTCCGAAGCGCGCCACAAGTACCAGGCTGCCGTCGAGCGCCAGGGCGCCCAGGCTTCCCCGATCACCGCCAGCTCCTTCGGGCGCGGCTGGGCCGGCAGTTGCTTGATAAGCCGCCAGCCTTCCCGCACGCCGAAATCGTCCACCGGCAGCACGTCCGGGCGCCCAAGCGTCGAGATCAGCAGCATCTCCACGGTCCAGCGGCCGACACCGCGTATGGCGACCAGCCGGCGGATCAGCTCCTCGTCCGACAAAGCAACGGCATCTTGCAGCGTCGGCACGGTGCCAACCAGGGCATGGGCGCAGATGTCGCGGATGGCGGCGACCTTGCTGCCGGAAAATCCGCAGGCCCGCAACGCTTCGTCCGGCGTCGCCGCGAGCCGGTCCGGCGGCGGGAAGCCGGGGCCGGGGTGGAGCGCCGCCAGCCGGGCGAGGATGGCCTGGGCGGCGCGGCCGTGCAATTGCTGGTGGGCGATGGCGCGCACGAGCGCCTCGTAGGGTTCGCGCACGGTCGGCGCCGCGGTGCAGGGGCCGATTCGGGCAATCAGTGCGGCGAAGGCCGGGTCCGCGGCGGCAAGATGATGGGCGGCGTCGGGCATCCTGTATCCCTGGGACACTGGGCGAAACCATCGGCCGCTTGCCAGCATGCCCCGGTCATGGATTACACTGCCGCATCGGCGTCGGCACGGCCAGGGTGCGGCGCCGGCGGTCGGGGAGGCAGTTCGTGCGCCGGGTGCGGATCGAAGCGATCAGGGACGAGGCAGCCGAGGAGAACCGGCTGACGGCAAGCCTGGCCGGCCTGGCCGTGGCCTTGCTGGTGGTGGTGGCCGGCCTGTTCCTGATCCAGCACCTGCGCGACAAGGCGCGCATCGAGGACTGCCTGATGTCCGGACGCTCCAA
>CAXTUO010000109.1:0-8628 GCA_964247175.1 uncultured Acetobacteraceae bacterium
GTGCACGCGGCTCGGCACGAGGTAGTCGCGCGCCCCCTCGGGCGTGGAGCGGGTCAGCGTCGGCGTCTCGATCTCGACGAAGTCGCGCTCGGTCAGCACCGTCCGCGCCACCTGGTTGACCGCGCTCCGCAGCCGGATGGCCGCCGCCTGGGCCGGCCGCCGCAGGTCGAGGTAGCGGTACTTCAGCCGGACCTCCTCGCCGACGGTGACCCGCTCGTCGATCTGGAAGGGCAGCGGGGCGGCGGCGCTCAGCACCTCGAGCTCGCTGGTCACGACCTCGACCGCGCCGGTCGGCAGGTCGGGGTTGGCGTTGCCCTCGGGCCGCAGCTCGACCCGGCCGACCACCCGGACGCAGTACTCGTTGCGCAGGTCGTGCGCCCCAATCGACACGGTGTAGAGCGCGTTGGCCGAAGGGGTCGCCACCTGCGTCTTGAACTGCGCAAGCTGCGCCTGGAGGGAGATGGCCAGGATCGTCGGGTTGGTGTTCTGCGGCGCCGCCCCGGTGACGGCGCCGCCGTAAGCGTAGTCCGTGCCGCCTGCCAGGCTGGGCGCCAGCGTGCCGAGGCCGAGGGCGACGGACACGTCCTGCACCCAGGTCGGGCCGTTGCTGAACACGCTGGCGCTGACCGGGCCGTATTTCTGGCTGTAATAGGGCGGCGACACCGGCACGGTTGTCACCGTGGAGATCGACAGGTCGCCGGCGTCGGACAGGCTGTCGCCGAACGCATACAAGGCGCTGTAGGTGGGGAGCGGCGAACTCTGCGGCATGGTGAACGGAATCCTTCCCGACTTCATTGAAGGGCCGTAAGGACGACCGCACGCTCAGTACCGGCTCTGGACGGCCCTAGCAAGATGCCGCGTTCATTGCAAAGCGGCGAGCACGGCGGCCGGGCGTTCGCCCAGCTCGGCCGCCTGCCAGTCGCGGCGCATGGCGAACAGCTCGATCAGCGCGGCGGCGTCCCCGTCGCGGCCCATCCCCGCCGCCGCGGCCACGCGCCCGTCCTTCACGTAGTAGGCAAGGAACTCCGGCTTGCCGAGGTCGCCATGCAGCACGGTGCCATCCCATTCCGCGGCATGGCCCACGTAGTCGAGGCGCTTCATGTATTGGATGGTCCAGAACACCGGCACGGCGTCGTAGCGGGTTTCCCGGCCCAGCATGTTGAGCGCCGCCACCCGGCCGTGCTGCTCCGCCACGCGCCAATGCTCCACCCGGATCGGCTCGCCGTCGCCGCGGTGCGGGAAGCGGGCGATGTCGCCGGCCGCATACAGCCCGGGGGCGGCGCGCAGGGTGGCATCGACGACGAGGCCGCCGTCACCGTGCCGGGCCAGGTGGGCGGCATAGGCGGTGGCAGGCTTGACCCCGAAGCCGACCACGACGAGGTCGGCGGCGATCCGTTCCCCGCCCTCCAGCACCACGCCGGATACCTGCCCATCGCCTTCCAAAGACGCCACCCCGCGGCCCAGCCGGAACGCCACGCCCTGCCGCTCATGCAGGCCGACGAAGGCCCGGCCGACCTCTTCGCCGAGCTGCTTGGCGAAGGGTGCGGCCTCCTTGCCGACCACGGTGACATCAAGCCCGCGCTCCCGCAGGCTCGCCGCCACCTCCATGCCGATGAAGCTGGCGCCCAGCACCACGGCGGACGCGCTGCGTTCGGCCTGCGCCAGGATGGCATCGGCGTCGGCACGGCTGCGCAGGGTATGGACATGGCGCAGCCCGGCGCCGGGTAGCGGCGGCAGCACGGGTGCCGCGCCCGTCGCGAGCAGGGCCGCGTCGTACTCCACCACTGTGCCGTCCGCGCAGGTGATCCGGCGGGCCTGCACGTCGATGCGCGAAACCTCCGCCGTGCGCCGCTCGATCCCGTGCTCGCGGTAGAAGGACTGGCTCTGCAAGGGCGACTTCTCCGCGCCCTTCTGGCCGGACAAGGCGTACTTGCTGAGCACGGTCCGGTCATAAGGGACGCGGTTCGCCGGGTCGAGCATGACGACCCGGCCCGTGAAGCCTTCCTCGCGCAGCGTCTGTGCCGCCACCGCGCCTGCGGCGCCCGCGCCGACGATGACGAAGCAGCGCCCGTCTGGCGCCGCGGGCGGCACGGCGGGCGCCGGCACCGGCTTGGCAAGAAAGATGCGGCCGTTGTCCACGCGCACCTCGTAGCGCGGCAGCGCGTCGAGCGCCGGCGGGTCCTGCACGGCCCCGGTCCGGATGCAGAACGCCGCCTTGTGCCAAGGGCAGACGATCCGATGGCCGTTGCGCACGCCCTCCATCAGCGGCCCGCCGGCATGGGGGCAGGTGGCGCCGACCGCGCGCACGGCGTCCCCGTCCCGCAGCAGCAGGACCTTCTCGCCGTCCACCTCGACCTGCTTCATGCCGCCCGGCTCAACCGCTTGGAGG
Source organism: uncultured Acetobacteraceae bacterium (assembly GCA_964247175.1). GTDB lineage: Bacteria > Pseudomonadota > Alphaproteobacteria > Acetobacterales > Acetobacteraceae > CAHJXG01. The sequence continues at coordinate 2,390 of CAXTUO010000109.1, forward strand.
GCGGCGACCTCGACTTCGTGCTGCGACATCCCCTGCTCCCGCCCCCGCCAATGCAGGAGGCAACGTCCCGGCCCGGCCGTGGTTCGGCGCCGGGCTGGACGGGGCCGCGACGCTCAGGCGAAGCCTTCCAGCACGATCTTCCCCCGCGTCGTGCCGCTCTCGACCTGGGCGTGGACCTCCCGCAGGTTCGCGGCGTTGATGCCGGGGACGCGCCGGGTCATCGTCGTGCGCAGGGCGCCGGCATCGACAAGCCGCGAAACCTCCGCCAGCAGCTTGCCCTGCTCGCCCATGTCGGGCGTGTTGTTGGCGGAGCGGGTGAACATGTACTCCCAATGCACCGACGCCGACTTGCGCTTGAACGGGTTGGCGTCCAGCGCCAAGGGATCGTCGATCAGCGCGAAGCGGCCCTGCGGGGCGAGCAGCCCGGCGATCTCCTGGAGGTGCCGCGCCGTCTGCGTGGTGGAGAACACGAAGGCCGGCGCCCCGATCCCAAGAGCGGCCACTTCCGCGGCCAGCGGCTTGCTGTGGTCCACAATGTGATGCGCGCCCATCTGGCGCACCCAGTCCGCCGTTTCCGGCCGCGACGCCGTGGCGATCACGAGGAGGTCCGTCGCCGCGCGGGCGATCTGGATGGCGACCGAGCCGACGCCGCCGGCGCCGCCGATGATGAGGATGGCCGGTGCCGCGCCCGGCACGGGCCGGCGCACGTCCAGCCGGTCGAACAGCACCTCCCAGGCGGTGATGGCGGTGAGCGGCAGGGCGGCGGCCTCCGCCCAATCGAGGCTGCGCGGCTTGGGGCCGACGATGCGCTCATCCACCAGGTGGTATTCGCTGTTGCTGCCGGGCCGGCCGATGGCGCCGGCGTAGAACACCGCGTCGCCGGGGCGGAACAGGGTCGCCTCCGGCCCGGCGGCGGTGACGACGCCGGCCGCGTCCCAGCCGAGCACCTTCCACGCGCCGGGTTCGGGCGCGCTGCTCATCCGCACCTTGGTGTCCACGGGGTTGACCGACACGGCGCGGACCTCGACCAGCAGGTCGCGGCCGGCGGGCGTGGGCGTCGGAAGCTCGATGTCCACCAGGGCGTCGGGACGGGCGATCCCGCCGGGCTGCTGGTATCCGATTGCACGCATGGTTGCACCTCGCTGTTGCACGAAAGCAGGATGGCGCTTACCCCGCCCCGGCGGAAGTACGCACAAATGCCGCCCCTAGTGCAGAAAAGGATACCGCCATGCCCCACGCCCGCCACACCCGCCTCGATTGCAACCCCGGCTGCTCGGTGGAAGCCGCCATCAGCCTGATCGACGGCAAGTGGAAATGCGTGATCCTGTTCCAGCTCGGGCGCGGCACCCTGCGCTTCAACGAGATCCGGCGGCGCGTGCCGGGCGTCACGCAGCGCATGCTGACCAATCAGCTGCGCGAGATGGAGGCGGACGGGCTGATCCAGCGCCGGGTGTATGCGGAGGTGCCGCCCCGGGTGGAATACAGCTTGTCGCCTTTGGGCCGCAGCATGGAGCCGGTGCTGGCGGCGCTGAAGGAATGGGGCGACGCGAACATCGGGCTGTTCGCCAAGCCGGGCGACGCCCCGAGTAGTGACATACCCGCGGCGGCGTGAGCGGACAACAAGGCGCGGACAGCAGGACACAGGATTTGATGACGACCTCCGACACCCTTTCACGGCGCGCTCCAGGCGTCGCCGAGCAGCGCGCCACGCGCGTCGTGTTCTTCATCACGGGCTTCGGGAACTCGGCATGGGCGGCGCTGGTGCCGTTCGCCAAGGCGCGTGCCGATGTCAGCGACGGCATGCTCGGGCTGCTGCTGCTGGGCCTGGGCATCGGCTCGATCGTCACCATGCCGGTCGCGGGCGCGTGCGCCGCCCGGTTCGGCTGCCGCCGGGTGATGGTCGCCGCTTCCCTGGTGGTCGCCGCCGCGTTGCCGTTCCTTGCGACCCTTTCGGCGCTCCCGGCGCTCGTGGCGGCATTGATGGTGTTCGGCGCGGGCATCGGCGCCATGGACGTCGCGATCAACATCCAGGCCATCATCGTGGAGCGCGCCAGCGGGCGCTCGATGATGTCGGGCTTCCATGGCCTGTTCAGCCTTGGCGGCATCGCCGGCGCCGGCGGGATGGCGGCCTTGCTGAGCGCCGGCGCTTCGCCGCTCGCGGCGGTGCTGTGCGTGTCGCTCGGCATCGCAGCCGCGCTCGCCGTTTCGGCCGCGCATCTCCTGCCCTACGGCGCCCGGAGCGAGGGGCCGGCCTTCGCCCTGCCGCGCGGGATCGTGCTGCTCATCGGCGCCCTGGCCTTCGTGCTGTTCCTGGCGGAAGGCGCGGTGCTCGATTGGAGCGCCGTGTTCCTGACCTCCGTGCGGGGCGTGGCCGCCTCCTATGCCGGGCTGGGCTACGCCGCCTTCGCCGCGACGATGACGGCGGGCCGGCTTGCCGGCGACCGCATCGTGGACCGGCTGGGGCCGCGGAGGGTGGTGCTGGCCGGCAGCCTGTGCGCCGCGGCCGGCTTCGTCTTCGCAACCGCGGTGCCGTCCTGGGAAGCGGCGCTGGGCGGCTACGCCCTGGTCGGCGTCGGCTGCGCGAACATCGTGCCGGTGCTGTTCAGCGCCGTCGGGCGGCAGAACGTCATGCCGGAGACCGTGGCGGTGCCCGCGATCACCACCCTGGGCTACGCCGGCATCCTCGCCGGCCCGGCGGGCATCGGCTTCATCGCCCACCTGACGAGCCTGCCGACCGCCTTCCTGATCCTGGCCGCGATGCTCGTCGCTGTTGCCCTGGGCAGCCGACGCCTTTGACCCCGGCGGGCTACAACGGCGCCAGCCGGATCAGGGCCGACTGCGTCGCCGCGTCGTTGGTGAACACGAAGGCGTTCGGCGCGAAGCTGCCGGAAACGTGGATGACGGCCGTGCCCGCGGCGCCGGTGCCCGGGTCCCGCGTGAACACCGACAGGCTGCCGGCGCCCGCCCCTCCCTGGAACGACGTGCCCGTCACGGTCGTGTGCATAAGTTGCAATTGCGAGGCCGGGCCGCCCGGTGCGGACGTGATCAGGCCGGCCACCGTCCCCATGAAGCGCATCGGCTGATCCAGCTGCAGCGTGCCCCCGTTGAGCTGCACCGTTTGCCCGGCCGAAACGGCGCCGTCGAGTTCGATCCGGACGCCGGACATGTCGGAGCTGGCCATGCTCCCGATGCTGCCTGCACCCGCGAGGCTGGCGTGGATCGCGAACTGGCTGACGCCGGACAGCGCCAGGGTGCCCGTGTTCGTCACGGTTGAGCCGGGCGAGCCGTTGACCACGAAGGAAGCCGCGCGGCCGAGGCTGCCGCCGTTCAGGTTGAGCGTCGCCGCGGCGCCCAGGTTCACGGTCAGGAAGCCCGGCGACACGCGCCCGCCCCATTGCAGCGGGCTTGCGACCGTGACGTTTCCGGTGGCGTCGAGGGTGCCGTAGCTGGAATAGCGCGTGGGGTCGGTGAACGATGTCGGCTTGAGCGCCCCGACCGTGCCGCCCTGCACGGCCAGGTGGGCCGAAGCGGCCTGGGTGCTGCCGTTGAGGTAAACCGTGACCCCGGACAGCCCGCCCGGCGCCGTGAAGGTGCCGCCGGTGAGGACCAGCGTATCGCCCGGGTTGGGCCGGGGCTGCGCGGCGGTGGACGCCGCGCTGGGGTCGGGCCGGATGGTGGACCCCGGGTCGGTGATGTTGAAGCCTTGCGGGCCGCTTGCACGCAGCGCCAGGCTGGCTCCGCTGACGGCCGTGCCGTTGAAGGTCGCGCTGTCCACGTACAGGTTGCGGTCGGCGGCGGCCGAGCCGCCCCAGGCGTCGTTCAGGAAGTTGACCGAAACGCTGTGCGGCCCGGCGGCCCAGTTGCCGAGCACGTTCACCGTGTCGGACGCGCCGCTGCCATGCAGGGCCGAAGCGGTCAGGACCCCGCCGACCCGCTGGCCATCGACCGAAACGGTGAACTGCGCGTTGCCGCGGTAAGCGTCCTCGCTCACCTTCAGCGCCAGCGTGTCCGAGCCTGAGCCGACCGTTGTAGCAGTCATTCTTGTTTCCTGTCGCTGTGGGTCGTCGTTGATGGCTGTCGCCGCGCTGCGCCCCGGTGGCCCTGCTTTCGGACCCAGGCTCTGCAGCAATACTCTTCCAGAAGCGCGCGTTCCTCTTTGAGCAAAGGCATTTTCTTAGAACGTTACATGAATGTCCAGCATGTCCGACATCACATTTCGGATAACAAATGAAACCGTTTCTGCTCACCCAGCGACGACATTCGATGACATTTCTTTAATTGATCTGCTGTGGCCGGTCGGCCATCCCCGGCTTGCAAGCGCCGCTGCTCTCGGGTGGATGCCTGATGCTGTCGCGGGCCGCTGGTGAACTAGAGGTTCTGATCGGACCCGCCGAAGCCGCTCATCCCCAAGGCCCCTCAATCAAAGCTCGCGTTTCCTCGACGGCCACCTGCCAGATCGCCAGCATCTCGTCGTCGTTCCGCTGATACAGCCCGCCGTAGTTGCCGTCCCCCAGGGCATCGCGCACCTCCCCGGGGGACAGCAGCCGCAGCCGGTCGAGGTCCGCCATGGGCTTCGCGTCCTCCGGTCCGCGGATGTTCGGCAGCCGCGTCCAGGGGAAGTTCTCCATCCAGGACGCGTGCGACGCGACCGGGTCGGTGTCCTGCACCGCCCGCAGCGTCCGGGGCGCGCTCCACCAGTTGTGGAAGCGCACGCGGCAGCCGGGATGGTCCGCCATCCACTCCTGCGCCAGCCCGGCCGCCGGCGCGTTGCCGCCATGGCCGTTGCACAGCAGGATGCGGCGGAACCCGGACCGGGCCAGCCCGTCCAGCACGTCGCGCACCAGGCGCAGATAGGTGTCCACCCGCAGGCTGACCGTGCCGGGGTAGGCCTGGAAATACGGGGTGAGGCCATACGCCACGGCCGGGAACACCGGCACGCCGAGCGGCTGCGCCGCCTCCACCGCCACCCGCTCGCCGAGGATGCTGTCCACCGCGAGGCTGAGCTGCGCGTGCTGCTCCGTGCTGCCCAGCGGCAGCACGCAGCGGTCGTCGGCCTGCAGGTAGGCCTCCATCTGCATCCAGTTCATCTCAGCGACCCGCATGGAAGCTCCGTCCTCGCACAGGGATGGCGGCGATATTGGGCGGCGGCGGCGCGCCTCGGCAAGTCCGCCACCAGGCACCCCATTGGCCGATCCGCCCGGGGGTGCCACGATGCCGCCGTGAGCGCAGAACGCCCCCTTTATGACGGCCCCATCATCGACGCGCACCACCACCTTTGGGACCTGTCCGGCGGTTGTTATCCCTGGCTGACCGATCCCGAGGCGGCGATCCCTGCGCTGGGCGACATCGGCTTCCTGCGCCGCGACTACCTGCCGGCGGACTATGCGGCCGACATCGCGGGCCAGGGCGTCGTCGCTTCCGTGCACGTCGAGGCCGTGTGGGACCTGGCGCGCAGCCCGGTGGAGGAAACCGCCTGGCTCGACGCCCTGCCCCGCCCGCCCGGCATCGCCGCCCGCTACGTCGCCGCCGCGCCTCTCGCCGCCCCGGATATTGCGGCGCTGCTGGACGGGCACGCCGCGTCACCCCGCGTGGCCGCCGTGCGCGAAACGATCCGCTGGCACCCAGACCCGGCCAAGCGCTGGACCCGCCAGGGCCTGGTCAACGACCCGGCGTGGCGCCATGGCCTCGCCCAGCTTGCCCGGCACGGCTGGGCGCTCGACCTCTTGATGAACCCGCACCAGGCGGAGGAGGTCGCCGCCCTGGCGCGGGACGCGCCGGGCCAGCAGTTGGTCGTCAACCATTGCGGCACGCCCATTGACCGGGACGCGGAAGGGCTGGCGCGCTGGCGGGCCGGGCTGCGCGCCATGGGACGGCAGCCGAACATCGCGATCAAGCTGTCGAACTACGCCGCTTACGCGACGGAACGCACGTGGGAAGCCAACCGTGACACGCTGCGCACATGCATCGACGCCTTCGGCCCCGGCCGCTGCATGTTCGGCAGCGACTACCCCGTGGCCCGGCGCAGGATGGGCTATGCCGAACTCTGCACCCGCTTCCGCGAGGTCGCCGCCGAGTACGACGCGGCGGAGCAGCACGCCCTGTTCTACGGCACCGCGTCCCGCCTGTATGGGATCGCGCCGTGACGCCGGAACCACTCGCCTTCATCGGCACCGCCGACCTCGCCGGGCTGCTGCGCGGCAAGTCGATCCCGTTGGCCGAGCTGCCGAAGCGCATGGAAC
>CAXTUO010000110.1:0-8550 GCA_964247175.1 uncultured Acetobacteraceae bacterium
GGTGCTGGTGCACAACCACCCTAGCGGCGACCCCACCCCGTCCCGCGACGACCTAGAGATGACCCGGCAAATCCAGGAAGCCGCCACCGCCCTTGGGGTCACGGTGCGCGACCACCTGATCATCGGCAACGGGCGCTGGCTGAGCTTCCGGGAAGCGGGGCTGCTCGGGTAAGGCATCCCGGCTGACGGCCGCGCAACCGTGGTTCCCATCGCCCGCGGCGTCGTTAAGCTGACGCTCAGCCGAAGCCGCAAGGGAGCGCCAAGGATGGAGATGACCCGGGACGAGGCGCTTGCGTCCTACCGGCCCATACGCGCGTCCATCCGCCGCGTGCTGGGCGGTGCCGTGGGCGCTTGCAGCCGGGCCGACATCATGCGCGCGGCCAAGCAGCTCGGCTGCTGGGCCGACAACGGCATCGCGGTGCCCGAGGACGGCCAGGATGAGGCATTCGAGATCATCAGCGATGTCGCCCTGTTCGAGCCGAACCAGCGCGGACGGCGGGCCTACGACCGCTTCCTGTCGGGACCGGCGCAGCAGCTTGACGCCCCGGACCTCGCGCTGGCGCAGCGCATGGCCGGGGCGTGGTTCTCGGTCTTCCGCAGCACGGGCCGGCACGCGGCGGCGGGCGTTTGGCTCCAGGATTTGCTCGACGGGGATCGCCGCCTTTGGATGATGGACGAAGGGTTGGAGGCTTCCGCGCCCGAGGGCGCGACCTTCGGCGTCCGGCTGTTCGACGCAGGCCCGTTCCATGCCGGGTTCGGCGTCATCGCGCATCCGGACGAAGAGACGGTTCAGATGTGCGTGCAGATGCAGGCAAGCAGCGGCCGGACGCTGTTCCGGCACTCGCTGGCCGCCACGCTCTACGGCGACGACCTGCGGGAACGCCTGCCCATGAGCGCGGAGCAGGAGGGGGTTTTGCAGGCCCTGCTTGGCCCTCTCCTCGCGGCTGAACCGCCGGGCGGTCCGGCGCGCCGCAAGCGCCCACCTCGGTCATGATTTGGGGCGCAGCGCCAGGAAGCGGCGTGCAGCGTTCAGTGACCCGCCGCGCGCACCGCCGCCCGGGTCCGCGTCAGTTCCAACACCGCCGTGCCGATCGGCATCGGCACATCAACCCAGCCGGCCATCTCGACCACGGCGCCCAGGATCGCCTCGATCTCCAGCGGGCGGCCCAGCTCGAGGTCCTGCAGCATGCTGGTCTTGTGCCGTCCAACCTCCGCGGCGCCCGCGATGCGCTTGTCCACGTCGATGGCGAAGCGTGCGCCGAGCGCCTCCCCCACCGCCTGGCCTTCCAGCATCATGGCGCGGGCCACGCCGCGAATGCCGGGTTCGCCGGTGATGACGTCGAGCGTCGCCGTGGTCAGCGCGCTGAGCGGGTTGAACGCCATGTTGCCCCACAGCTTCACCCATAGCTCGTCGCGCAGCCGCGGGCGCACCGGCGCTTTGAGCCCGGCGTCGATCATCAGGCGGGACAGCGTTTCGGCGCGTTCGCTCCGGCTGCCATCGGGTTCGCCCAGGCTGAAGCGGTCGCCGTAGGTGTGGGAGATGACCCCGGGGGCGGCGATCTCGGCCGCGGGATAGATGATGCAACCCAAGGTCTGCGACGGCGGCAGGGCCTCCCATAGCGCGCCGTGGGGGTCCACCGACTGGACGCGCCGCCCGCCGAACGGCTCCGGCAGGCCGTGGCAATACCACCACGGGATGCCGTTCACCGCGGCGACGATGGCCGTGTCGGGGCCGATCAACGGGCGCAGCTGCGGCAGCGCCGGTTCCAGGGAGTGCGCCTTCAAGGTGAGGAACACGTAGTCCTGCGGCCCGATGGCGGCCGGGTCGGACACGGCGCGGGGATGCGTCACGCTGCGCTCCCCGCCGCTGTCCAGCACCAGGCCGTCCGCCTGCATCGCCGCCAGATGCGGGCCGCGCGCCACGACGGAGACGGGCGTGCCCGCCGCTTCCAGCCGCGCCGCGAGGAAGCCGCCGATGGCCCCGGCGCCGAACACGCAGATGCTCGGCACGGTCAGGCGCCCAGCCCCAGCTTCTCCGCCAGGCCGATCCGCTGCACCTTGCCGGTGGCGCCTTTCGGGATGTCGTCGCGCAGCAGGACGTGGCGCGGCACCTTGTAGGCGGCGAGGCGGGCGGCGCAGAAGTCACGGATGTCCTGCTCGGTCGCGGCCTGGCCGGGATGCAGCACCACGACGGCGCCGACCTCCTCCCCCAGCTTCGCGTGCGGCACGCCGAAGGTGACGACCTGGGCGACGCTCGGGTGATCCAGCAGCACGACATCGACCTCCAGCGGGCTGATCTTCTCGCCGCCGCGGTTGATCTGCTCCTTGAGCCGCCCGGTGAGGAACAGGTAGCCTTCCTCGTCGATCCGCCCCTGGTCGCCGGTGCGGAACCAGCCGTCGGTGAAGGCGCGGGCGTTGGCGTCGGGGTTGCCGGCGTAGCCCGGCGTCACGTTGGGGCCGCGGATCACCACCTCGCCCACGCTGCCCTGCGGCAGGATCGCGCCGTCATCGGCCATCACCGCGATCTCCGGCCCGGCGGCCAGGCCCACGGCGCCGGGCTTGCGGGCACGGGGCGGCAGCGGGTTGGAGGCCATCTGGTGCGCGGCCTCCGTCATGCCGTACGCTTCGACGACGGGGCTGCCGAACACCTCTTCCAGTTCCTGCATGACCTGCGGCGGCAAGGACGCGCTGGAAGAGCGGATCAGCCGCAGCCCGGCGGCGCGGGCGCGCCCCGGGTGGGCGCGCATCCGCATCAGGATCGCCTGGTGCATGGTGGGCACTGCGGTGTACCAGGTGGGATGCACCTCGGCGAGCCATTCGCCGAACTTGAAGGCGTTGAACCCCGGCGTGCAGCACACCGCGGCGCCGGCGCGGAGCGACGACAGCACGGCGGCGACCAGCCCGTGGATGTGGAACAACGGCATGACGTTCAAGCAAACATCGTCCGGCCGCAGCGCCAGCGACTCCCCGATATGCCGGGCGGACGCCGCAAGGTTCCGGTTGGTGAGCGGCACGATCTTCGGCCGCGCCGTGGTGCCGGAGGTGTGCAGCACCAGCGCCATGTCGTCCGGCTCCGCCGCGCCCCCGGCCGCGGGCGTCCCGGCCGGGAGCGCCGAGGCGTCCAGGCGGAACAGCCCGGCGGCGTCGCCCGCCGGGTGCAGCTCGATGGCCGGGATGCCGAGCCGCTCCGCCACCGCGCGGGCCGGCGTGGCGTCGCCGGCTTGCAGGACGACCGCCCGCGGCTGGAGGTCGGACAGGTAGAACTCGAACTCGTCCGCCGTGTAGGCGGGGTTGAGCGGTGCGGCCGTGCAGGCGGCGGCGACGCCCACGAAGCCGGTCGCCATCTCCGGCCCGTTGGGCAGCACGATGCCGACCCGGTCCCCGCGCCCGATGCCGGCGCCGTTCAGCGCGGAGCGCGTTTGCTCCGCCAATGCCCGCAGCCCGGCGCCGTCCAGCCAAGGGCGGCCCGGGGCGCCGACCGCGCGGGCGGAGGTGTTGGCGGACAGGATGGCCCAGATCGAATCAGTCATGGTCGGAAGCCTTTTTCATTGCGCCGGACGCGGGAACCAGGCCGGCACGGTGGCCGGAAGGTCCTGATGCGCCTTTTCCACCTCGTCCGCGCGGTTCTGCCGCGACACGCTGCGGAACGTGGCGTAGGGATCGAGCGCGCTGCGCTTGACGGAGTCGATCGGGTCGATGAACCGCTCGCGCGTATCGACCGCGGTGACGCCGTAGCGGCTGAGGCCCACCGCCGTGCTGCCGCCGAAGGAGGCCCAGGTCAGCGGGTCCAGCACCGTGTTGCCGCCGAAGCCGACGGCGTCGCGCGGGTTGGTCGGCCCAATGACGGGAAGGTACAGGTATGGCCCCCCATCGATGCCCCACAACGCGAAGGTCAGGCCGAGGTCGGTGGTATGGTCCGGGTAGCCCCAATCCGTCGCCACGTCGAACAGGCCGAGGCCGCCCGCGGTGGTGTTGATCAGGAAGCGCATCATGCTGTCGCCCGCCTTGCGCGGCTTGGCCTGCAGCACGTCGTTGGCGAAGTTCGCGGGCATGCCCAGGTTGCTCAGCACGTTGCGGATCGGGCGCCGGACGGCACCGGGCACATAGTCGCGGTATGCCACCGCCGCGGGACGGAATGCGTAGGTGTCGATGGTGTCGTTGACCTTGTAGAAGAACCGGTTCGTCGGCTCCAGCGGGTCGTTCAGCTCCTTGTACTCGGCCACCGCCTCCGGGTCGCTGGCGGGCGGGCGGGCGGCGCAGGCGGCGACGGACAGCATGGCGAAGCCGAGAAGCAGGCGGGCAAAGGGCGACACGCTTGGAGGTCCTTTCAAGGCACTGCCGCCATCATTCCACGGTTTCGCGCGAAATCCCACCCCGGATGCGGCGGGTCACTTCCTCTTCAAGTCGTCCGGCTCGTGCACGGCCGTCTTGCCGGACTTGGCGGACTTCACCACGAATTGCGGCTCCTCCTTCGTGGCTTTCGCTGTGTGACCCTTGACCCGGGTAGTGCCTGTCACCTTCTTTTCCACGGTTCCGTGCGTTTCCCCGCCGGAGGTGCCCCAGCTTACCTTGTCGCCCGGCTTCAGGGTCTTGGGCATGAATGGTTCCCGTCCGTTGCTGTCCGCGAACAACGGAAGGGCCGCCCGGGTTCCTGGCGCGTGGGCACGCGCCCGCTTCCCAAATCACCAAGGAGCATCCGCATGAACGTCGCCCTCCGCCCGCAGCCCGGCCCCCTTGACGCCCGCCTGGACCGGTTGGGCGAGGTGGCGGTCCGCGTCGGCCTGGGCCTGGCGCCGGGCCAGGAGCTGCTCGTCACGGCACCGCTTGACGCCGTGCCGCTGGTGCGCCGCATCACCGAGCATGCCTACCGCGCCGGTGCGTCCCTGGTCACGACGTTCCTGAACGACGACGCCGCTACCCTGGCCCGCTTCGAGCACGCGCCGGACGGGGCGTTCGACACGGCGCCCGGATGGCTGTTCGACGGCATGGCGGCGGCGTTCCGCGGCGGCGCGGCGCGGCTGGCGATTGCCGGGGAGAACCCGTCCCTGCTCGCCGGGCAGGACCCCGCCCGGGTGTCCCGCGCCAACCGCGCCCGCTCCGCCGCCTACCGCCCGGCGCTCGAGCTGATCACTGGGTTCGACATCAACTGGACCATCGCCAGCTTCGCGTCGCCCGCCTGGGCGCGCACGGTGTTCCCGGACCTGCCGGAGGACACGGCGGTGGCCCGGCTGTGGGACGCGATCTTCGCGGCGTCCCGCATCGACGCGCCCGACCCGGTCGCCGCCTGGGCCGAGCACAACGCGGCGCTGCGCGCCCGCACCGCCGCCCTCAACGCCCAGCGTTTCGCCGCCCTGCATTTCCGCGGCCCCGGCACCGACCTGCGCGTCGGCCTGTCCGACGGGCACCTTTGGCTCGGGGGCGCTGAGACGGCGAAGAACGGCGTCACCTGCAACCCCAACATCCCCACGGAGGAGGTGTTCACCACGCCGCACAGCCTCCGGGTGGAGGGCACGGTGCGCAGCACGAAGCCGCTGTCCTACCAGGGCACGCTGATCCAGGACATCGCCGTGCGCTTCGAGGGCGGTGCCATCACCGATGCGCAGGCACGCGCCGGGCAGGAGGTGCTGCGCAAGGTGCTGGACACCGACGAGGGCGCCCGGCGGCTGGGCGAGGTGGCGCTGGTGCCGCACTCCTCGCCGATCTCGGCCAGCGGGCTGCTGTTCTTCAACACCTTGTTCGACGAGAACGCGGCGAGCCACATCGCCTTGGGCCAAGCCTACCGCACCTGCCTGGAAGGCGGCACCGCCGCGTCGGAGGCCGAGCTGGCGCAGCGCGGCGCCAACAGCAGCCTGATCCACATCGACTGGATGATCGGCTCGGGCGAGGTGGACGTGGACGGCATCGACGGGGCGGGCCAGGCCGTGCCGGTGATGCGCCGGGGGGAGTGGGCCGAGCCCGCCTGACGGTCCGCGTGACCATCTGCCCGGGGCACGCCGGTCTGGTGTGCGCCGCGATCTTTAGCATTTGCGACGGTTTGCCGTTAAACCTCGCGTTTCCGCGGCTGTTCCGCCGCGACAACTGGTAAGAGCATGTCCTTTCCGACCGTCAATCCCTCCCTCGACCGCGCGTTGACCGCGCGCGACTACCTCGAACCCACCGCTGTGCAGTCCGCCGTCTTGGCGGAGGAGGCGCAGGGGCGCGACCTCCTGGTGTCCGCGCAGACCGGCTCCGGCAAGACCGTCGCCTACGGCCTCGCCTTCGCGCCCACGCTGCTGGGGGAAGCCGAGCGGTTCGACCGACCTGCGGCGCCGCTTGCCCTCGTCGTCGCGCCTACGCGGGAACTGGCGATGCAGGTGAAGGGCGAGCTGGCCTGGCTGTATGCGCAGACCGGCGCGCGCATCGCGTCCTGCGTCGGCGGCATGGACAGCCGGGCGGAGCAGCGGGCGCTGGCGGCCGGGTGCCACATCGTGGTCGGCACGCCGGGGCGGCTGCGCGACCATTTGGAGCGCGGGCGGCTCGACCTCGGCAGCCTGCGCGTGGCCGTGCTGGACGAGGCGGACGAGATGCTGGACCTCGGCTTCCGCGAGGACCTGGAGTTCATCCTGGACGCGACGCCGGGCGAGCGCCGCACCCTGCTGTTTTCCGCCACCATTCCCCGGGAAATCGCCTCCCTCGCCCGGCGCTACCAGCGGGACGCGCTGCGCATCGACGTGGGCGGGCGCAACGAGCCGCATGGCGACATCGAATACCGCGCTGTGACGATGGCGCCGCACGACGCGGAGCGCGCGGCGGTCAACGTGCTGCGCTACTTCGAGGCGCGGGCCAGCCTGGTGTTCTGCGCGACGCGGGAAGGCGTGCGCCGCCTGCACGGCCGCCTGATCGAGCGCGGCTTCGACGCCGTGGCACTGTCCGGCGAACTCAGTCAGCACGACCGCACCAACGCGCTGCAATCCCTGCGTGACGGGCGGTCGCGGGTGTGCGTCGCGACCGACGTGGCGGCGCGCGGGTTGGATTTGCCGGACCTCGACCTGGTGATCCACGCGGACCTGCCGACCAACAAGGAAACCATGCTGCACCGCAGCGGTCGGACCGGGCGGGCGGGGCGCAAGGGCACCTCGGTGCTGCTGGTGCCGTTCCCGAAGCGCCGCCGGGCCGAGCAGTTGATCGCCGCCGCCGGGGTGGACGCGGGCTGGAGCGACCCGCCGTCCGCCGAGCTGATCCGTGCGCGCGATCAGGAACGCCTGCTGGCCGACCCGATCCTGGCGGAGGAGCCGGCGGAGGAGGACTTGGCGCTGGCCCGGCTGCTGCTGGAAGGGCGTCCGGCCGAGTGGATCGCTTCGGCGCTGGTCCGCAGCTACCGCGCCCGCCTGCCGGCGCCGGAGGACCAGTTCGACCCGGCACCTGTGGCGGTGCCCCGGCAGGCTGGCGAGCGGTTTGTGCGGGAACCGCGTGCGCCGCAGCGGTCGGTGGACGGGGGGGCCTGGTTCCGGTTGAGCATTGGGCGGCGGCAGAATGCCGATCCCAAGTGGTTGATCCCGATCATCTGCCGGATGGGCGGCGTGACCAAGGCGGACATCGGCACGATCCGTATTTTTGACACGGACACGCGGTTTGAGATTGCGGCCGGCAGCGCGGAGCGGTTCGCCGCGGCGGTGCGCCATGCCAGCGATGGCGGGAACCGGATCGAGCCGGCGACGGCCGGGGCGGAGGCGCGCACGTCGGGGGCGCGGCCGGGACGGTCGTATGCCAGCCGGAAGGCGCCGCGGGCGCAGCGGGGGTGACGCTTATAGCCGGTCAGGCCAGCCGCGACAATTTCAATTGGCCGATCAATAAGCTAAACATGCTGCGCCTATGGCTATTGCGAGACAGGATGTGATCCGGCGCGTGGTCAGTTTCTCCTGGAGAAAAACCCGTCCAATAATGGCGGCATAGACTACGCTGGTCTCCCGCAACGCGGAAACCACGCCCATCGCATCGTACCGCATGGCCCAGATGACGATACCATAGGCGATGATGGAAACAATGCCGCCAGTGAGCGCCGTCGCCGTCTGTGCCTTGGTGTATGCTGGCGGTTTTCCGCGCATCGCATAATAAAGGGGAGGCATGGTGATGCTCCACAGCAAGAACATGCTGTTTGAGTAAACCAGGCTATTTCCGGAAAATCGTACTCCGATCCCGTCGACGACGGTGTACGCCGCGATCAAAACGCCGGTGGTGAACGCAGCAGGAAGAAAGTCGGTTCTAACCTTCCTGGCTTGAAAGGCAAGTGAAACGATCCCGCCGGAAACCAGCGCGATTCCGATGACGGCCACGGCATTGATGGTCTCGTGCGCGAACACCGCCGCGCCCAACGCGACGAGGACAGGCGAGGACCCGCGTGAGACGGGGTATGTCTGCCCAAGGTCGCCAAACCGGTAAGTTCGCACGAGAGACAGGTTGTAGCCGGTATGGATAATTGCCGAGGCGATTACGTACGGCCAGCTCGCCGCGTTGGGCCATGGCACGAACACCGCTGTGATCGCCGTGACGCAGGCGACCGCGATCATCATC
>CAXTUO010000111.1:0-3612 GCA_964247175.1 uncultured Acetobacteraceae bacterium
GTTCTGGCCCGTGCCCGCGTCGCGCAAGGCGACCTGGGCGGGGCGACCGCCGCCTTGCAGGCGCTCGGCACCCCGGCGGCGGACGACCTGCGGGCCATGCTGCTGAGCCAGGCGTCCGACTGGCCCGGCAGCCTCGCCGCGCTTTCCGACCTTGCGGCCAAGGCCGTGCCGGCGGACGGGCCGTTGTCGGACGGGATGCAGGACATCGTGCTGCGGCAGGCGACGGCGGCGGCGCAGGCGCACAACGCGGCGGTGCTCGCCGAGCTGTCGGGGCGTTACGGGACGCGGCTGGCCGGGCCGCGCGCCGACCTGTTCCGCGTGCTGACCGCGGCGCCGCTGCAATCGTCCTCCGACCTGCCGCGCGCCGCGGCGGAGCTTGCCATGGCCCGGACGCTGCCGGACCGCTTGCACAGCCTGTCCGCGCAAAACACGAAATGATCTCGGAACGACGGCCTGTTCTGCATTTCTGGATGACCGGCCCGGCCTGAATTCGCTTGCGGAAACCCCCCGCAGGCCCTATCTCCGTCGGCTCTTGGCCCAAGGGGACGATCCCGTCCAACAGGCTATCTACTGGTTTGGGGGTACGTGATGAACGCACTTGCTCAACTGGGGATGGTCTCGGAACTTCCGAGCGAAAACCAGACGACGATTGCAAGCTTTCCGTCCTGCGTGGGCGAGGACGTAAAGGATTACTTCGTTGAGAGGGACGGCATGAAGTATGCCGGCATGCACCTTCTCGTGGATCTCTGGGGAGCCACCAACTTGGCGGACCCCGCGCTGATCGACACGGCGCTGCGCGCCGCGGCGGTCAAGGCGGGGGCGACGATCCTCCATAGCCACTTCCACCACTTCACCCCGAACGGCGGGGTGTCGGGCGTGGTGGTCCTGGCTGAAAGCCATATTTCCATCCACACCTGGCCGGAGCGCAACTTCGCTGCGGTCGATATCTTCATGTGCGGCGCCTGCGACCCGCATGACGCGGTTCCCGTGCTGCGTGCGGCGTTCCATCCGGACCGGGTGGACCTCGGCGAGCAGCGGCGCGGCCGCGTCGCTTAAGCCTCAGCACAACCCGGCACGGTCCGGCCTGGGGGAAACTCCGGGCCGGGCCGCGCTTGCGGGCTGGAGGACAAACGCGCCATGACCGACGCTTGGTATGACGAGGCACTGCATCCCGGCTGGGGCCAGCGGTTCCAGGTCGTCCGCACCCTGGCGCGGGTGGCCAGCCCGCACCAAACCATCGAGGTGTTCGAGAGCGCGCGGCACGGCCGGGTGCTGGCGCTGGACGGCGCGATCCAGATCACCGAGGCCGACGAGTTCGTTTACCAGGAGATGCTGGCGCACGTGCCCCTGCTGGCGCATGGCGCGGCGCGGCGCGTGCTGATCATCGGCGCGGGAGATGGCGGCGTGCTGCGCCGGGTCTTGCAGCACCGTGGCGTGGAGCGGGCGGTCATGGTGGAGATCGACGGGGAGGTGATCCGGCTCTCGAAGGAATTCCTGCCTGGCATCGGCGGCGACGCCTGGTCCGATCCGCGAGCCGAGGTGATCGTGGGCGACGGCATCGCCTACCTGGCGGAGGCCGCCGCCGGGTCGTTCGACGTGGTGATCGTGGACAGCACCGATCCCGCCGGGGTGGGGGAGGTGCTGTTCACCGAGGCGTTCTATGCGGACTGCGCCCGTGTCCTGTCGTCGGAGGGCTTGGTGGTGAACCAGTGCGGCGTGCCGTTCATGCAGCCCGACGAGCTGCGGGACACCAGCCGGCGCCGCGCCCGGGCATTCCCGCATGTGTCCGCCTACGTCGCCGCAGTGCCCACCTATGTCGGCGGGTTCATGACGCTTGGGATTGCGGCGAAGGCGGCCGGCCTGGGCCGGGTCCCGGTTGAGACGATCCGCGCCCGCGCTGCCAGGGCGGGCATTCTGGGCCGCACGCGGTACTGGTCGCCACAGGTCCACGCCGCCGCGTTCCAGTTGCCGCCCTACATCGCGGAGCTTCTCGATCCCGGCTGACGCCTGCTAAAGTCGCATCCATGAACGTCGCGCTCCGCCAGCCGTCCATGACCCGGGACCAGTTTCTTGACTGGGCGCAGGCCCAAGAAGGGCGCTACGAATTCGACGGCTTCCAGCCGGTCGCCATGACGGGCGGCACAGCCAACCACAACCGAATTTGCCAGAATGTCTGGTTCGCCTTGCGCAGCCGCCTTCGCGGCGGTGGCTGCAGTGTGCTCGGCCCGGATGCCGGGCTCGCCACGGTGGGGGACACTGTGCGCTATCCCGATGCCCTGGTGACATGCGCCAAGGTTCCCGGCGCGGCGCGGCTTGTCCCCGACGCCGTCGTCGCGTTCGAGGTGCTCAGCCCCACCTCCGGCCGCACGGATCGGATCACCAAGCTCATCGAGTATCGCGCCGTCCCGTCGATCCGGCATTACGTGATCCTGGAATACCGCAGCGCCGACCTCACCGTACTTTCACGCACTGACGGCACAGCCGATTGGACCGCCACCGCGCTGACCGCGGACAAGACCCTGGGCATCCCCGAACTCGGCATCGCCGTGCCCGTGCAGGAGTTCTACGAGGACTTGGACCTTCCGGCCGCGTAGCTTACGTATCATCCCCCAGTGCCCGGCGCTTCAAATCTCGCAGCCGGGCCTGGCCGCCGGGACTGTGGGGGTCGATCTCCAGCAGCTTCTGATGCGCCGCCAGCGCGCCGTGCCAGTCGGAGCGGGCTTCCGCCATGCGGGACAAGTCCTGCAACGCGGCGAAGCTGCGGGGTTCGCGCTTCAGCACCTCCTGGATGTCCCGCACCGCACCCGCGGTGTCGCCCAGCCGCGCCCGCGCCTGCGCCCGGCCGCGCCAAGCCTCGATCAGGTCGGGATCAAGGTCGAGCGCCGCGTCGAAGCTGTCCGCGGCGTCGTTCGGCTGGCCGTCGCCGATCTCCCGCAGCCCGCGCACCAGAAGCAGGCGGAGCGCCGGGCTGGCGGCCTCGAACCATTGCGTGCGGACCTGCGCCTCCAGGGCGGCGGCAGCCTCTTCGTTCGGCGCGTCGCGGAGCGCGGTGAGCAGGTTGTCGAGCGTCGGGTTCGGGCGCGACTGGCCAAGAGCCGGGCCGGCCAGCAGCACCAGCAGCGCCGCCCGACGTATCACCAGGCGGGGCAGCACCAGGCGTGGCAGCATCAGGCCGGCACAGCCTCGACAACCGGCAATCCCACCGGCGCCGGGCCGCCCGCCATCCAGTCCAGCAGTTCCACCGTGTGGATCACCGGCGTCGCGCCTCCAAGCTGGGTGATGCAGCCGATGTTGCCGGCGGCGATCAGGTCCGGCTTGGTCGCCATGATGTTGGCGAGCTTCCTTTCCCGCAGCCGCCCGGCGATCTCCGGCTGCACCAGGTTGTAGGTCCCCGCCGAGCCGCAGCACAGGTGGCCTTCCGCGGGTTCCAGCACGGTGAAGCCCGCCTTCCGCAGCAGCGCCTTGGGCTCGTTCAAGACGCGCTGCCCGTGCTGCAGGCTGCACGCGGCGTGGTAGGCGACGCGCAGGCCCGGCGCGGGCCGGATGGGGGCGTAGTCCAGGGTCGCCAGGTATTCCGAGATGTCCATGGCGAGCTTCGACACCCGCTCCGCC
>CAXTUO010000111.1:3712-8516 GCA_964247175.1 uncultured Acetobacteraceae bacterium
GGCAGGACCGCTTGCAGGACGTTGCGCAGCATCCGCTCGTGCCAGGGGCGGGTGTAGGTGTTCTCGATGTACTGCCGCGCGTGATCGACCAGGTGCATGTAGTTCACGCCGGACGGGCACGTCGTCATGCAGGCCAGGCAGGACAGGCAGCGGTCCACGTGGCGCACGACCTCCTCGGTCGCCGGGCGCCCGGACTCCAGCATGTCCTTGATGAGGTAGATGCGCCCGCGCGGGCTGTCGAGCTCGTCGCCCAGCAGCACGAAGGTCGGGCAGGTGGCGGTGCAGAAGCCGCAGTGCACGCAGGTGCGCAGGACCTGGTTGCTGGATGCGGTGTTGGGATCGGCGAGCTGCTCGGCGTTGAAGTTGGTTTGCATGGCGCTCCTATACGCCGGCAACGCCGGCGGGCCTACACGCCGGCAAAGAGCCGGCCGGGATTGAGGATGCCGACGGGGTCCATGGCCGTCTTGACCCGGCGAGTGATGCGGGCGAGGGCCGGCGCCTCGGGCGGCACCACGTGCACGGCGGCGCGCATCGGCTCGGGCGCACGCAGCACGGTCCAGGTGCCGCGCCCGGCCAATGCCGCCGCGGTGACGCGCTCGTGCAGGGCAGGGGGGCCGGCCGCCCAAAGGAGGCCGCCGCCCCAATCCAGGAAGCCGCGGGCGCCGGCGGCTTCCAGGGCGGCAAGGGTCGCCGGGCCGCTCGACGGGCGGACGGACACGCGCCACACGGCATCCCCGGCTTCGGCCCGCAGCGGCACGGCGTCACGGACCGCTTGCCAGGCCGCGCGGCTGGCGCCGTCGTCCAGCAGCACCGCCGCGCCGAATGGCGCAAGCCCTTCTGCAAGCCGGCGGAGGCGGTACTCGACGCTCTTGGCGAAATCCTCGATCCGCACCAGCGCGACGGCGCCGCGCCCGGCGAGCGCCGGAACCCGCTCCGCCGCGTCCGCCGGCAGCCAGGCCGCCCCCGACACGCCGAAGGGCGAGCCGAGCGCCGAGGACAACGCCGCGACCCCTTGCGCCGCGTCCAGGCCCGGCAGCAGCAGCGACCCCGTCAGCTCCGCCCGCGGCAGCACCTTGAGCGTCACCTCCGTGATGACGGCCAGCGTCCCGTAGCTGCCGGTCAGCAGCTTGCACAGATCCAGCCCGGTCACGTTCTTCAGCACGCGCCCGCCGGAACGGATCACCTCGCCCGCGCCGTTCACCGCGCGCACGCCCATGACGTGGTCCCGCATCGCCCCCCAGGCGACCCGGCGCGGCCCCGACAGGTTGGTGGCGACCACGCCGCCCAAGGTCTGCACGCCCGCCCCTGTGTCAACGTTCTCTGGGCCCAGCAGGGCCGACAGGTCGGGTGGCTCGGCGATCAGG
The DNA here is from genome assembly GCA_964247175.1 of uncultured Acetobacteraceae bacterium. Taxonomy (GTDB): domain Bacteria; phylum Pseudomonadota; class Alphaproteobacteria; order Acetobacterales; family Acetobacteraceae; genus CAHJXG01. The sequence continues at coordinate 5,077 of CAXTUO010000111.1, forward strand.
CCCTGGCCGCCCTCCGCGAGCTTCGCTTCCAGGTCGGGGATGGTGACGCCGGCGCCGGCGGAGATGATCAGCTCCTGCGGCGCATACAGGGAAATCTCCGTGAGGTTGCGGGTGGACAGGCCGCGCGCCGCTTGCACCGGGCGCAGCATGCCGGCCTTGGTGCCGCGGCCCTGGACCAGCAGCGGCTCCTTGGTGGCGCGGGCGGCCAGGATCGCTTCCACGACCCCGGCCTCGTGGGTCGGCGCCAAGGCGACGCTCATGCCCAGATGCTCATGCCCAGATGCCCATGCCCTGGCGCTCAGGCCGCGACGGGCAGGTCGGGCGCCGCGGGCGGCTCGACCAGGGGAAACACCTTGCTCGGGTTCAGCAGCCACTCCGGATCAAAGGCCGACTTGATGCGCCGTTGCTGGTTCAGCTCGGTTTCGGTGAACTGCACGGGCATCAGGTCGCGCTTCTCGACGCCCACGCCGTGCTCGCCGGTAAGGCAGCCGCCGACTTCGACGCAGAGCTTGAGGATGTCCGCGCCGAACGCCTCCGCTTCCTCGAAATTGCCGGGCAGGTTGGCGTCGAACATGATGAGCGGATGCAGGTTGCCGTCGCCCGCGTGGAAGATGTTGGCGACCTTGAGGCCGTAGGCGTCGCTCATCTCGCCGATGCGGCGCAGCACGAAGGGGAGCTGCCCCGTGGGGATGGTGCCGTCCATGCACAGGTAGTCCGGGCTGATCCGCCCCACCGCGCCGAACGCCCCCTTGCGGCCCTTCCAGATGGCGACGCTTTCCTCCACGGACTGGCTGACCCGCAGGCTGATCGGGTGGAACGGCTCGCACAAGGCGGCGATGCGGTTCAGCAGGTCGTCCTGCTCCACGGTGCTGCCTTCCACCTCGATGATGAGCATGGCCTCCGCGTCGAGCGGGTAGCCGGCGTGGGCGAAGGCCTCGCAGGCGTGGATGGCCGGGCGGTCCATGAACTCCAGCGCCACGGGGATGATGCCGGAGCCGATGATCGCGTCCACCGCGCGCCCGGCGGTCTCGTTCGCGTCGAATGCCACCAGCATGGCGCGCTGCCCTTCCGGGGCGCGCAGGATGCGGACGGTCACTTCCGTCACCATCGCCAGCATCCCCTCGCTCCCGGTCATCAAGCCGAGCCAGTCATAGCCCGCGGCGTCCAGGTGCTGCCCGCCGATGTCGAGGATTTCCCCCTGCATGGTCACGATCCGCAGGCCCAGGAGGTTGTTGGCCGTGACCCCGTACTTCAGGCAATGCGCGCCGCCCGAGTTCATGCCGACGTTGCCGCCGATCATGCAGGCGAGCTGGCTGCTGGGATCGGGCGCGTAGAAGAAGCCCTCCGCCGCCACGGCGTTGGTGATGCCGATGTTGGTCACGCCCGCCTGCACCGTCGCGCAGCGGTCGCCGTAGTCGATTTCAAGGATGCGGTTCATCCGCATCAGGCCCACGACCACGCTGTCCGACATCGGCAGCGCCCCGCCCGACAGGCTGGTGCCGGCGCCGCGCGGCACCACGCGCACGCCGTTCTTGTGGCAGAAGGCCAGAACCGCCGCGACCTGCTCCGTGGTTTCCGGCAGCACAACGGCAAGCGGGACCTGCCGGTAGGCTGGCAGGCCGTCGGTCTCGTAAGGCTTGAGGCGCAGCGCCTCGCTGATGACGCCCGACGCGGGCAGCAGCGCCTGCAGCCCGGCGATGATCTCGGGGCGGCGCGCGATGACATCGGCCTTGGGCGGCGGTTGCGCGATCATCTTGTGTTTCCCCGGTTTGCTTCCCCTGAACATGGAACCGGTTGGCACGGTCGGCAAGACGCAAAAAGCCCCGGGGCGTACGGCGTCCCCGGGGCGGGTTCAGCGCGGCATGGTGCCGGGGATCAGCCTTGGCGGGCTTTCATGCGCGGGTTCTTCTTGTTGATCACGTAAACGCGGCCATGCCGGCGCACCACGCGGCAGTTCTTGTCGCGGAGCTTGGCCGACTTCAGGCTGTTGCGGATCTTCATGGCACGACCTTCGGGGCTGGGAAGCCCGGGATTGCGGTTGGATTGGACGGGTCGCGCTGGTTACTGGCCGGGGCGCGCGGTGTCAAGGCGATGCGCTGTTTGTCGGGTTCTCCCAGCAGCGATGCGGGGGCGGCCACCGGTTTCCACCGCTTCTTGTTATATACCAACGAAACATCTCTGGCGTGGCCTCGGGAAGGTCCTTACCGGAAACTGGAACCAAGGAGGCCTTGAGGGAATGCCCGGCTTTCAAACGGCGCTGCTGCGGTTGACGCGCGACAAGGCAGGCGTCACCGCGCTGGAATACGGCTTGATCGCCGCGCTGATCGCCGGCGTGATTCTCGGTTCCCTCAGTACGCTCGACAACCGCCTCGCCGCCATATTCAACACGCTCTCGAACACGCTCAGCCGCTGAGTCCGGCATGGTTGCCAGGCCTGCCGGTCGGGGCGGCGGCTTGCCTCACGCCTTCACGGATTCTTGTTAGTCCGGAATGAAATGGATGTTGGCTCAATTTTAAGATTCGATTAAGAAATGAGAAGGAAACCCGCTGCACGAGGAAGCTGAGAAGAATGTCCCGCATCCAAGCCATGCTGACCCGGTTCACACGCGACGAGGGGGGCAGCTCCGCCGTCGAATACGCCCTGATTGCCGCGCTGCTGGCGCTGATCCTGATCGGGACGGCCAGCACGGTCGGCGGCAATCTCGGCACCACGTTCACCGGTGTCGCAGACATGTTCAGCAACGGGATTGCCGCCCAGCCAACCACGACGGCCCCGGGTGTCGTGGCGTGCAGGGGAACCGTGACCGGGCAATGCCGGCAGGAGCGGCATTGCCCCGGCATCACGGGGTAAGCGGACGCCGTTGCAGCATGAGGGGGCGGGCATCGCCGGGGGTGATCCCCGGCCCCGTCAGCACCGCGGGCCGCTTCAACGGCGGAAACGCTGCCTGGTAAGAAGAAGGCCGGAGCGACGGTCCCCGGCCAAGCGGGGCCGGGACCAGGCGCGGGGGAGGAGGGGAGGGTCATCGGGGCGGCATCCGCACCATATGCCTGGCAGCCCCGCATAGGACCCCCGGCCATGAACGATCGCGCCACCTGGACCGCATTCCTGCTGATGTGCTTCGCCCTGGTCGGCTTGGCCGGGCTGTTCGCCTCCTACGCAGCCACGATCCCGCTGGAGCGTGCGCTGATCCGCACCGGCGTGCTGGATCAGGTGCTGGACGCCGCCCGCGCGCCGGATGCGGCGGCCCGGCTCGACGCGCTGCGACCCGCGCTCGGCCCGGACGCGGGAGCCGTGCTGTCCGGCCCCGGCGAGCTGTGGGACCGCGTGGCCGCCCAGCGCCGCGTCGTCCTGGATGAGCAAGGGCGGGAAGCGCGCAGCGTCGCCCACCGGGTCCGCATCATGGTCGGTACCGTGACGCTGCTGGCGGCGCTGGTCGGCGC
>CAXTUO010000112.1:0-8513 GCA_964247175.1 uncultured Acetobacteraceae bacterium
CAAGACGGTCACGGCGCTGACCGACCCTGACGACCAACCCGCATTGCGGGAGCTTATGGTTCCGTCGTAGTCCGTGGCGAGGGCGACATAATGCATGACGCCAATCAGCAGCCGCCGGCGCCTGCCGCCCGCGACAGTTCTGTGGCAGTGGGCGGCACGATTTCAGTGGCGCCGACGAGAGTGTCCGCCATTGATGGAGGCCGGACTCAACCAGGTCGCCTGATTGTGCGACGAGATGGGTCCACCTTAGTCCCCGCGTCATCGAAACTTCACCGACCGCGCCGCGCGTCCCGTGTAGAGGAACAGCGTCTCAGCTTGGGGTTCATGCGTGCTCGTTCTGGACGGTGTGACAAAAAGCTTCGGCAAGTCGGTCGCGGTGTCCGGCGTGAGCGTGACGATCCCGTCCGGGCAGTTCGTCGGCGTCATCGGGCGGTCGGGCGCGGGCAAGTCCACCACGCTGCGCATGATCAACCGCCTGACGGAGCCGACAAAGGGCCGCATCCGCTTCGGCGAGCTGGACGTGACCGCGCTCTCCGGCCCGGCGCTGCGCGACTGGCGCCGGCGCTGCGCGATGATCTTCCAGCAGTTCAACCTGATCGGCCGGCTGGACGTGCTGGACAACGTGCTGATGGGCCGCCTCGCCTTTACCCCGGGCTGGCGCTCCGCCGCCAAGATGTGGTGCCGGGAGGACCGGGCCATCGCCCTTTCTGCGCTCGAGCGGCTGGACATCGCGGGCCTGGCCGCGCAGCGCGCCGACAACCTTTCGGGCGGGCAGCAGCAGCGCGTGGCGATCTGCCGCGCCCTGGTGCAGGAGCCGGACATCGTGCTGGCCGACGAGCCTGTGGCGTCCTTGGACCCGCGCAATGCAACAATCGTCATGGACGCCTTGCAGCGCATCAACCGGCATTTCGGCCTGACGGTGCTGTGCAACCTCCATTCGCTGGACCTGGCGCGGAGCTACTGCGACCGCCTGATCGGCATGGCCGGCGGCCGGGTGGTGTTCGACGACCGGCCGTCTGCGCTGACGGCAAGCGTGGCGCGCGAACTCTATGGGCTGGAGGCGGACGAGGTCATGGGGCATCAGCCCGCCGCCGCTCCCGCCGAATGGCCGGCCGCCGCCGTCGCCTGACCTATCCCAACCGAGGACACGCCATGATCGACCGCCGCACTCTGCTGGCCGGCCTTGCCGGCAATGCCGCAGCCACGGGCGCCCCGGCACCAGCGCGGGCGCAAAGCAACAGGCAGGCCTTCCCCGAACTGGTGTTCGCGGTGATCCCGGCGGAGAACGCGTCCGGCGTGACCGACCGCTACGCGCCCTTCGTGGCCTACGCCAGCCGCCAGCTCGGCACCAAGGTCGCGCTGCGGGTCGCCAACGACTACGCCGCCCTGATCGAGGGCCAGCGCGCCGGCAACATCCACATCGGCTATTACGGCCCGGCGTCGTTCGCCCGCGCCCTCCTCACCGGCGTGAAGGCCACGGCCTTCGCCATCGACGTGAACAGCGACGGCAGCAAGGGCTACTACTCGGTGTTCTACGTGAAGGCCGACAGCCCATATAAGACCACCCAGGACCTCAAGGGCCAGGCGCTCGGCCTGGTCGATCCGAACTCAACCTCCGGCTACAACATGCCGCTGTTCGCGCTGAACAAGCTGGGCATCAACGCGGAGCAGTTCTTCGGCAAGGTGCTCGTCACCGGCAGCCACGAGAACGCCGTGCTGGCCTTGCAGCAGGGCACGGTGCAGGCCGCCGCCAACTTCTGGAACGCGCCGGACGACAGCAACCTGACCCGGATGCTGAACAAGGGCATGGTGAAGCGCGCGGACGGCACGCCCGCCACGGTGGACGACTTCCGCATCGTGCTGAAGTCGGACCTGATCATCAACGGCCCGACCGCATACCTGGACGCGCTGCCGGACGAGCTGAAATCCGCGATCCGCACGACCTGGCTGGACGCCGCGAAGAACGACAAGGCCGCGTTCGACCGCCTGTCGGACGGCAAGAACCAGCCGTTCCAACCCACCGACAACGCGGCCTACGACGACACCGTCAAGCTCATCACCTTTGTGGACAGACTGCGCAAGCAGAACGGCTGAGTCGCGGCTCCTGCATCGCCATGCAAGTGGCCACGCTCCCCGAGCTGCAGCTGCGCCCGCTGCTAGACGCCTACGCCGGCGCTTTGGCGGCGCGGCGCCGGGTCGTGCTGCTGGGCGCCGTGCTGATGCTCGCAGCATTGGCGTTGGCCGTGGCCGGGGCGGAGGTGCGGCCCGGCGTGTTCTGGGCCAACCTCGGCAACTTCGGCAGCTACTTCGACCGCCTCACCCAGCTCGACACGGGCGCACGGGTCTGGACCGACCCGGCCTCCTGGTTCTGGGGCCTGCGCCGTTGGAGCGTCCAGCTCGGGCAGACCCTGCTGATCGCTTATGTCGCAACAGTGACCGGCGCGGCGCTGGGGCTGATTGGCGGCGTGCTGGCCAGCCGCAACGTTTCGCCATCCCGCATCCTGCGGTTCGCCGCCATCCGGGTGCTGGAGTTCGACCGCACGGTGCCCGACATCGTGTTCGCGCTGGTGTTCGTCGCGGCGTTCGGGCTTGGCCCCTTGGCGGGCGTGCTGGCGATCACGCTGCACACGGCGGGCACGCTGGGGAAGCTGTTCGCCGAGGTGATCGAGAACATCGACATGAAGCCGGTGGAGGGGGTGCAGGCGGCGGGCGGCGCCTGGCTGTCGCAGGTCCGCTTTGGCGTGCTGCCGCAGGTGCTGTCCAACTTCGCCAGCTACGCGCTGCTGCGGTTCGAGGTCAACGTACGCGGCGCCGCGGTGATCGGCTTCGTCGGGGCCGGAGGCATCGGTCAGGAGCTGATCGTCGCGATCCGGAAGTTCTACTATTCCGACGTGAGCGCCATCCTGCTGATGCTGCTCCTCTGCGTGATGGCCATCGACTTCGCGTCCGAACGGCTGCGGAGCCGGCTGCTGGCCGGGGGTCCGGCGGCGTGAGTGGGGGTTTGCGGGCGGACCTGCTGGCCGGGCGCGCGGGGATCGAGGCGCGGCATGGCCCAATGATCGCGGGACGGCGCAGCCAGGCGGGGACGCTGGCGGCGGTGGCTGCGGCGCTGGCCGTGTACGCCGCTGGGCTGGTGCTGCTGGCCATCTCGCCCGTGCGGATTTGGCGGGGGCTGGGGCAGCTCGGCGCCATCGCCGCGCTGATGCTGCCGCCGGGCGCGGGTGGGCATTTTTCCCTGTACCTGGACGCGCTCGGGCAAACGCTGTCGATCGCCTTTCTGGGCACGCTGCTGGCCGCGGTGCTGGCCTTGCCGTTCGGCTTCCTGGCCGCGCGCAACGTGGTAGCGAACTGGCTGGTCCACATCCTGGCCCGGCGCAGCCTGGACACCGTGCGCAGCATCGACGTGCTGATCTGGGCCTTGATCTGGATCAACGTCGTGGGGCTTGGCCCCTTTGCCGGGGCGCTCGCCATCGCATCGTCCGATTGCGGCGCCTTGGCGAAGCTGATGTCCGAGGCAATCGAGACCGCCGACCGCAAGCCGGTGGAGGGCGTGCTGGCCAGCGGGGGCGGACGGTGGCTTGCGGTCCGCTTCGGCCTCGTGCCGCAGGTGCTGCCGGTGTTCGCCAGCCAGCTGCTGTATTTCTTCGAGTCGAACACCCGGTCCGCCACCATCATCGGCATTGTCGGCGCGGGCGGGATCGGGTTGCATCTTTACGAGCAGATCCGGGTGCTGGAATGGCGGCAGGCCGCGTTCCTGATCCTGATGGTGCTGGTGACGGTGGCGGCCATCGACGTCGTGTCCCGACGGCTGCGGCTGGCGATGGTCGGCCGGCGAGGGGCGTGAGATGGTGTGGCACGCGACGACGACAGGGGACGGCGGATCGCGCCCGGGCATGGCCGGCGCCGGCCTTGCGATCCCAGGGATGCGGGCGCGCCGTTCCTTCCGGGTGCTGCCGGCCTGGCTACTGCTGGCGCCGTCGCTTGTCCTGCTGGCCCTGTTCACCTACGGGCCGGTGGCGCAGGTGCTGCTGCGCTCGTTCCAGGTGCGCCGCTATGGGCGGCCCATGGCGTATGGGCTGGAGAACTACGCGGCGCTGGCGGGCGACGAACGGTTCGCCCGCGCGCTGTTCAACACCGCGCTCTACGCCGCGGGCACCATCGTCCCCAGCCTCGCGCTGGCCCTCCTGTTCGCGCTGGCGGTGCGGGATGCGGGCTGGCTGTCCTCGGCGGTGCGGACCTTGCTGGTGCTTCCCATGATGGTGCCGCTCGTCGCCGCGGCGGCGCTGTTCACCTTCATCTTCCAGCCGGGCGCCGGTCTGATCGACCATTACCTGGGCTGGCTCGGCCTGGCCGGGGTGAACTGGCTGGGCGACCCGGGCCTGGCGCTGCCCAGCATCGTCGCCGTGACGATCTGGAAGAACACCGGGTACTACATGCTGTTCTTCCTCGCCGGGCTGGCCGCGGTGCCGGAGGAGCAGTTGGACGCCGCGCGCCTCGACGGCGCCAACGCCTGGCAGCGGCTGCGCCACATCATCCTGCCGCTGCTCGGCCCGACCTTCGGGTTCGTGTCGGTCATCGCCGTGGTCAACGTGCTGGTGCAGGTGGACCACGTGCTGGTGATGACGGGCGGCGGCCCAGCCGACAGCACCAACCTGCTGCTGTCCTACATCTACCAGACCGCGCAGCAGAACCTGGACGTCGGCCGCGCCAGCGCCGCCACGGCGGTGAGCGTCGCCGGGCTGTTCGCGCTCGCCGGGTTCAGCCTGCGCACGCTGGAACGGGGCATCCATTATGAAAGCTAGGCTGCCTCCATTGGGCAAGCTGCTGGCCGCCGCGGCGGCGCTCCTTTGGGCGACGCCGTTCGCCTGGATGCTGGTGGCCTCCTTCCGGTCGGGCTACCCCGACGACATCGGAAGCCTCGTCCCGCAGCCGCCGCTCGGTTTCGACAATTACCGGGATGCCTGGGCCAGCGGGCACTTCGTGCTGTGGTACGCCAACACGGCGGCGCTTTGCCTCGGCATCCTGGCGGTGCAGTGCGTCACCGTCACCTTGGCGGGCTACGCCTTCGCCCGGCTGCGCTTCCGGGGCAGCAACCTGCTGTTCACCCTGTTCCTGCTGCAACTCCTGCTGGTGCCGGCGCTGCTGATCGTGCCCAACCTGCAGGTGCTGGTGGCCCTGGGCCTGTATGACACGCTGCCCGGCATCGCCGCCCCTTACCTCGCGTCAGCCTTCGGCGTGTTCCTGATGCGGCAGACCTTTCGCCAGGTGCCGCGCGAGTACGAGGAGGCCGCGGCGCTTGACGGCGCGTCCGTGCTCCAGGTGATCCGCTACGTGCTGCTGCCCTCCGCGCGTCCCGGGTTGGCAGCCTTCGCGGTGGTCAGCGTGACGGCGCATTGGAACGAGTACGTATGGCCCTTGATGGCGACCAGCTCGCCCGCGCGCCAGGTGCTGACGACCGGCCTGGCGAGCTTCGCCGGCGCGTCGGAAAGCGGGGGGCAATGGGGCGTGGTCGCAGCCGGGACGGCGCTGGTGGCGGCGCCGCTGCTCCTGCTGTTCCTGGTGTTCCAGCGCCGCATCATCGCGAGCTTCGTGTTCTCAGGCGTCAAATGAAGGAACTTGCCATGCGTGGTTTTCTTTGGATGGCCCTGGCCGCCGCTGCGGCGTGGTGGGGCGGGCCGGCCCGCGCCGCCGCCGAGATCGACTTCTTCTTTCCCGTCCCGGTGCAAGGCCAGCTCGCCAACGAGATGCAGCGTGTGGTGGAGGAGTTCAACGCCGGGCACCCGGACGTGCACGTCACGGCCAGCTACACCGGCAGCTATGACGACACCTCGCTCAAGACCCGGGCCGCGATGGCCGGCGAGCGGCCCCCGGCGGTGGTGCTGATGAGCGCCAACTACATCCGCGACTACGCCATCGCCGGCGAGGCCGTGGCACTCGACCCGCTGATCCGTGCGGGCCGCCTTACCCCCGAGCAGTTCATGGACCAGTTCTGGCCCGCCCTGCGGTCCAACGCCGTGGAGGCCGGGCACGTCCACGGCGTTCCGTTCCAGAACTCCACTCCCGTGCTGTACTACAACGTCGATGCGTTCCGGGAGGTCGGGCTGGACCCCGACAAGCCGCCGGCGACCTGGGCGGAATGGGTCGATGCGGCGAAGCGGCTGACCAAGCGCGATGGCAACAAGGTAACCCGCTGGGGCCTGATGATGAGCGAGGTCGAGGACAACCTCATGTGGCTCCTCAGCGGGCTCGCGATGAGCAACGGCGGCCAGTACTTCAACAAGGACTGGGGCGGCGAGGTTTATTACAATGTCCCATCCACGCTGGGCGCGGTGCAGTTCCTGGATGACCTGGTGCACAAGCACCGCGTCATGCCGGAGGGCGTAAACGATGCCAACGCCATGGCGTCGGCCTTCTTCGGCGGCCGGGCTGCGATGATCCTGAACAGCACAGGCGCGCTCGGCTTCGTGCGGCAGAACATGAAGCTGCCGTACAAGGTGGCGTTCGTGCCGCGGGCGCTGGTCAACGCCGCCCCCATCGGCGGCGGCAGCCTGATGATCCCCGCCGGCAACAGCCCCGAACGCCAGCAGGCTGCCTGGACCCTGATCCAATGGCTGACCAGCCCGGCCGTGGCAGGACGCTGGAGCCGCTTCACCGGTTATTTCGCCCCCAACCGCGCCGCCTACGACCTGCCGGAGATGCAGGCCTACCTCAAGGAGTTCCCGGACGCCCGCGTGGCGCTGGACCAGTTGCAGTACGCGCGCCCCTGGTTCGCCACCTACCAGACCGTGCCCGTCCGCAAGGCCCTGGGCGATCAGGTGCAGGCGATGCTGTCCGGCCGCGTGAAGCCGGCCGACGCGGTCGCCGCCGGGCAGCGCGCGGCGGACGCGCTGCTGCTGCCCTACGCCGAGCAGACCGCGCTGACCCTGCCATGAGCGGCTGCACCGTGGTCCAACTGACGGACTTGCATATCCGGCCGCTTGGCGTGGCCGCCTACCGGGTGGCGGAAACCAACATGCTGGCCGCACGTGCGCTGCGCGCCGTCAGCGCCATCCGCCCGGTCCCCGACGCGGCCATCATCACCGGGGACCTGACGGATTGCGGGCTTGTGGAGGAATACGCCCTGCTGCGCGACATGCTCGCCCAATACCTCCGCATCCCCGCCTACGTGATCCCCGGCAACCACGACCGCCGGGACAACCTGCTGTCGGGGCTGCCCGGCGTGCAGGCCACGGACGGGTTCGTGCAGTATGCGGTGGAGGACCTGCCTTTGCGCCTCCTCATGCTGGACACGGTGGTGCCCGGCGCCGGGCACGGCGAGCTGTGCGAACGGCGGCTGGACTGGCTCGACCGGACGCTGGCGCAGCAGCCCGGCAAGCCCACGTTGATCGGCATGCACCACCCGCCGTTCCAGTGCGGCATCGCCCACATGGACCGGATCGCCCTGCACCGCCCCGAGGCGTTCGCAGCCGTCATTGACCGCCATCCCCAGGTACGGCGCATCGTCTGCGGGCACCATCACCGCCCGGTGTTCACCCTGCTCGGCAGCGCCGTGGCCAGCATCTGCCCTTCCGTGGCCCATCAGGTGGAACTGGACCTGGCCGACGATGCGCCCGGGTTCTTCGTCATGGAGCCGTCGGCATTCCAGCTTCACCGCTGGCGGCCGGAAACCGGGGTGGTCAGCCATACCGCCTATGTCGAGGCGTATCCCGGCCCGTTCCCGTTCCTGCCCGACCCGGACTACCCCGGCCAGTCCTGATCACGACAGCCGGTCGATCGCCTCGGCCGTGCTGAACGCGAGGCGACCCCGCGCGACGACCGCCACCACGCGCGGGCGGACGTCATCGAGTTGTTCAATCTCAACCAATGGGACGGTCACCCGGCCGAGCGTGCCGACATCCTGGCACAGATCAGCGACGCGGGCGTGCAGAACCTCGTCGCGCTGTCCGGCGACGCCCACCTTGACCTCGCCTCCTATCCGCGGACGGATTTCGACAACCCTGCCGAGCCGCCGATGGGGGCGGAACTGGTGGTGGAGGCTGTCCAGTGCTTGCAGCAGCAGGGACACGCTTCCTGGCGGGCGCGTGTCCCTGCCGGCTTCAGCCCTGACGCTTGGCCGTTGGCTTCTTGACGGTCTTCGGCTTGCCTTTCTCGTCGGCTTCGCCCGGCTCCTCGTCCTCGTCGGGCTCCTTGCCCTCGTCGTCCTCGCCATGCTCGCCGGACGCCTCGACGTTGACGTTGCCCTCGGCAATCCTGCTGAGCGCCTGGTCGTCGTTGCGGGCCGCGTCGCGCAGCGTTTCCAGTTCTTTGACGGCATCCTTCAGGCCCATCTGCCGCGCAAACGCCAGCAAGGAGCCGTAGCGGGTGACCTCATAGGTCTTGATGCCCTGCAGGCAGGCGATCAGGGCCGCGTCCAGCACGGGACCGCCCTCGCCCTCCTCGATCGCCTCCTGGCATTCGGCGAGCAGGCCGTTCATGGCTTCACACGTCTTGCCGCGCGGCCGCTTGTCCACCGC
>CAXTUO010000113.1:0-8468 GCA_964247175.1 uncultured Acetobacteraceae bacterium
GACGGCGACAGCGACGACGGCCACGGCGACGAACGCCACCACCGCCAGCGCCAGCCCGGCGCAGGCCTGGAGGCTGCGGGCCAAGACGGCCAGGCGGCGCATCCAGCGGTCATGGCTTTCCAGCAGCGTGCCGGGCGCCGCCGCTTCCACCCGGGCCGCGAGCCGTCCGGCGTCCAGCGCCGGGTCTGAAAGCCGCACATCGACCACGGCCGGCAACGGCAGGGCGATCCGCCCGGCCCCGCTGCCCAGCCATGGGCGCAGCAGCGCCTCCAACTCGCCGGCGCTCAGCGCCCGCGCCGAAGCAACGCCCGGCGTGCCGCGCAGCAGCGCCAGAACCCGGTCAAGCCGGGTATTCGCGCCCTCCGCCGCCGCCGCGGCAGGCTCCGGCACCTGCACGGTCAGCACGGAGCCTGCGCCCTCCTGCCATTGCCGCCCCAAGGCGGACGCCGCCGCCGTCCCGGCCAGGGCCAGCGCCGCCAGGAACGCCATGGCCGCGACCAGCGACGGCAGCAGCCGGTCCGACAAGGCGCGGCGCAGGCCGAGGTCATCGAACCGCACCGGGCGCAGCAGCGCGGGCGTCCGGCGCGTCGGGCGTCCCGCCCCCGCCTGCGCGGCCCCGATCCGCGCGGCCCGCGCCGTCCCAGTCTTCGTCATTGCGGCCCTAGTCATCGCGGACCAGCCGGCCGTCCAGGAGCCGCAGCGTATGGCCCGGGTGGCGGGACACCAGGGCGGCGTTGTGCGTCGCCACGACGACGGTGGTGCCCAGGCGGTTCATCTCATCCAGAAGCTGCATCAGCCGCTCGGCCTGCGCGTCGTCGAGGTTGCCCGTCGGCTCGTCGGCCAGCAGCAGCAGCGGGCGGGCGACAACCGCGCGGGCGATGGCCACGCGCTGCTGCTCGCCGCCCGAAAGCTCGGCCGGGCGGGATTGCAGCTTGCGCGACAGGCCGACCCAGCTCAGCAGCTCCACCGCATCGACCCGGACCTGCCCCTCCGGCCGCCCGGCGAGCCGCAGCGGCAGCGCCACGTTGTCGAACGCCGAAAGGTGCGGCAGCAGGCGGAAATCCTGGAACACCATGCCGATGCGCCGGCGCAGCACCGGCAAGCGGGACCGGGCGGCGTGGCCGATGTCCTGGCCGAGCAGGGTGAGCCGCCCTTCCGTGGGCCGCACCGCGAGGTGCAGCAGGCGGAGCAGGCTGGTCTTGCCGGCGCCGGACGGACCGAGCAGCCAGCGGAACCCGCCTTCCGGGATGCTGAACGACACGCCTTGAAGAACCCGGTTCATTGTGCCCGGTTGGCCGAATTCCAGGCCGACCCCATCTAGCCGTACCATTTGCCACGCTCCCAGCCCGCCATGCTCCTAGCACGCCCGCCTTGCCCATATCGTTGCTTCACCGTCCAGCCGGAAGCCGAAGCTTGTTCGCGTCTGCAGCCGGGGAGTATCACGCCCCCATGAGGATCGTCTGCCCATCCTGCGACGCCGCCTACGAGGTGCCCAACGCGCGGCTCATTCCCGGGCAGCCCGTGCGCTGCGCCCGGTGCGGCACGAGTTGGACGCCGGTGGCCGGCTCTCAGCCCGCGGCGACGGCCCGGCCGCCGCAGCAGCCGGCCGCCGGGCCTGTGCCCCTCCCCCAACCCAGGCCAACGCCGTCCGACACGCAGATCTTCTCGACGCCCCGCCTGTTTGCCGATACGTTTGAACGCCCGGGCGGAGGGTTTGCGGGCGGACCGGCGGTGCTGGCGGGCTGGGTGGTGAGCGTCGCCGCCGTGATCGGCATGGGCTGGGCAGCCGTCACCTGGCGCTACGACATCATGCACGCTTGGCCGCCGAGCGAGCGGCTTTACAGCACGCTCGGCTTGATGGCCGGACGGTGAGCCGAGGCTACCCCGGCGGCGCCGACCCGGCGATCTCCGGACGTTCGGCCATATCTGCATACCATTGCGCCAACTTGCCCCGGCCCTCCCGCCAGGCGTCATTCGCGAAGCGCAGGTCGAGGTAGCCCAGCGCGCAGGCGACGGCGACGGAGCCGATGTCCAGATGGTTGGCGGGCGGGTCCGATTGCAGCAGGTCGAGCGCGCGCTCCACGGCGTCGCGGTTCCGCGTCATCAGCGCGCCGCGCGCCGCCTCCGCCGGGCGGCCCATGTCCATGCGCCGCGACACGGCTGCGTCCATGATGCCGTCGCCGATGGCCTGGAAGCGGAGCGCGCGCCAACGGGCCGGGCCGGGCGGCGGGAACAGCGACCCGGCGCCGACCGCGTCCAGGTATTCGCAGATCACGGGGCTGTCGAACAGCGCGAAGCCGTCCTCCGTCACCAGGCACGGCACCCTGGACAGCGGATTGGCCGCCAGCAGGTCGGGCGGGGAAACGTGCGGGTTGGTCTCGATGCGGGTGATCTGGTCCGAGATGCCGCAAGCCAAGGCGCAGGCGACGACCTTGCGGACGTAGGGGCTGGTCGCGGAGTAATAAAGCTTCACCGGAACGTATCCTTTTCTGCGCGCAGCTTGGCCAAAGCCGCGACATCCGGCGCCCGCAGGAACGGGTTTTCCGCAAGCTCGTCCGTCAAGCGGCTCGGGACCGTCGGCTTCCCCGCTTCGCGCAAGCGGTTGACCTCGGCGGCGCGGGCGCGCAGCGCCGGGTTGTCCGGGTCGGCGTGCAGCGCGAAGCGCGCGTTGCCCTGGGTATATTCGTGCCCGCAGCAGACCAGCGTGTCGCCGGGCAGCGCCGCGAGCTTGCACAGGCTGCCATGCATGTCGGCGGCGGTGCCCTCCAGCAGCCGGCCGCAGCCCAGGCTGAACAGCGTGTCCCCGCAGATCAGCACGTGGTTCGCGCCGCCGAAGAACGCGATGTGCCCGACCGTGTGGCCCGGCGTGTCGATCACCCGCAGGCTGCTGTCGCCCAGGGCCACCGTGTCGCCCTCCGCCAGCGCGCGGTCCAGCCGCGGCAGGCGCCGCGCGTCCGCCGCGGCGCCGACCACGGGGCAGCCATAGCGGGCGCGGACCACGTCGGTGCCCGCCACGTGGTCCGCGTGGTGGTGCGTGAGCAGGACGGTGTCGAGGCGGCCCCCGGCGGCCTCCACCGCCGTGATGCAGGCGTCCGCGTCGGCGGGATCGACGAACGCCGTGGCGCCGGTGGCCTCGTCCCGCAGCAGCCAAGCGTAGTTGTCGGACAGCATGGGGACGGCTTGGGCGGACAGGGTCATGGACGGCGCTCCGCTTCGGATGCGCGCACCCTGTCGCACCTGCGGCCGCAGATCAAGCGGAAGGGCAAATGGGGCAGGAGACAGGTCCGGACCCATGCTATATCGGCCGGCATGACGGCCGATGCCCAATCCGCGGCGGAGTTCTACGCGACGGCGCGCGGCGCCGTGGCCTGCCGCCTGCTGCGGGACCGCCTGGCGCTCGCCTGGCCGGACGTGACGGGCTTGGCCGTGCTGGGCCTTGGCTACGCCGCCCCATACCTGCGGCCATGGCGGGACGGCGCGGCGCGCTGCATCGCCGCCACCCCGGCGCAGGTCGGCATCGCCCGCTGGCCGGCCGGCCGGCCCAACCTGTCCTGCACGGTCGAGGAGGACAGCCTGCCCTTCCCTGACCTGTGTTTCGACCGCATCCTGCTGGTGCACGGCCTGGAGATCGCCGAGAACTCCTTTCGCATGATGCGGGAAGTGTGGCGGGTGCTGAAGGACGACGGCCGCCTCCTGGTGGTCACGCCGAACCGCATGGGCCTTTGGGCGCACAACGAAAGCACGCCGTTCGGCCACGGCCAGCCCTATTCGCCGGGCCAGATCGGCCGCCTGCTGGCCGCCAGCCTGTTCCGGGTGGAGCGGCGGGACACCGCGCTTTACCTCCCGCCGGTCAGGCTGCGGGTCGTGCTGCGCGGCGCGCCGGTCTGGGAAGGCGGCGGGCGGCGCATCGCGCCGCGGCTGGCGGGCGTCATCATCACGGAAGCGGTAAAGGATGTTTATGCCGCCCTGCCGATCCAGCCCGCCCGGCGGCGGCTCGTGCTGAGCCAGGCAGCTTAACTCTCCGACAGCGCCGCCATGGCGTCTCCCAGGCGGACCGAGTTGCGCCCGGCGCGCTTCGCTTGGTACAGCGCCGCGTCAGCCGCCTCGACCAAGGCGGCCGGCCCCTGCGGGCGGTCCGGCGTCATCGCGGCCGCGCCGATGCTGACCGTCGCGACGCCGAACTCCGAACCGGCGTGCGGGATCGCCAGGGCGCGCACCGCGGCACGGATGCACTCGGCCACGGCCAAGGCGCCCGCGGCATCGGTGTCCGGCAGCAGGAGCACGAACTCCTCTCCGCCATACCGGGCCGGGAGGTCCGCGGGCCGGCGGCATCCGTCGTTGAAGACGCCCGCCACGGCTTGCAGGCAGGCGTCGCCGCTGGGATGGCCGTAGGTGTCGTTGAAGGCCTTGAACCGGTCCACGTCGACCATGATGACCGCCAGCGGCGAACCGACCCGCCTCGCCCGGCGGTACTCCGACCCGAGCGCCTCGTCGAAGCGGCGCCGGTTCGCCAGGCCGGTCAGCCCGTCCTGCTGCGCCAGCACGCGAAGCTGGCGGTTCGCTTCCTCAAGCTGCGCTTCCAGCGCCTTGCGTTCGGACACGTCGCGCGAGACCGCCACGAAGCCGCTGCCGTCCATCAGGCGGCGGAAGCTGATCTCCAGCCAAGTATAGCCGCCATCCTTGCGCCGCGCCCGGAAGCTGGCGCGCGCCGTCGCGCTTCCAGCCGCCAGCCGCCCGAACAACGGCTCCTCCAACGCCTCTTGATCGTCCGGGTGCATCGTCTCGCGTGGATGTTTCCCGACCAGTTCTTCAGGCTCGTAGCCCAGCAAGTCGCGGCAGGCCGGGGAAACATACACGCGCCGGAAATCCGGCGAGTAGCGCACGATCATGTCGTTGGAGTTCTCGGCGACCAGGCGATGCTGCCCCTCGCTGATCGCGATTTCCTTTTGCATGGCGGCGATGTGCGCGTCCCGCGCCTGCAGCCGCCCAGCCATGCGGGCGAACGCCGTGCCGAGCGACGACAACTCCGCCGCGGCGCCGGGTCCGATAGCCGCCCGCACGGACAGGTCGCCCGACCCGACCAGCGCAGCCGCCCTGAGCAGCGCGTCGATCGGACGGAGCACGGTCCGCCGGGCGATCAGCCAGGCGGTCAGCATGGCGAACGCCGTGGCGGCGAACGCGATCCCGATGGAGATCCAGAACCGTTGGTCCGACGCCGCCCGGATGTCGGCTTCGCGCAGGCCGATCGCGACCACAAGGCCGGTGACCCGGCCCGGCAGGGGCGCGAAGCCGAACACGCGGCTCACCCCGTCAAGGTCCGGCGCCTGGAGCGACCCGCCGCCGGGGGACGCCCGGAACGCCTCGATGAGGGGGGAATGGGGAAAGCGTTGGCCCCTATGGCCCACCGTGACCGGCGACTCCGCCAGGATGGTGCCGTCACGGCTGTCCAGCACCTGGACCAACCGGTTCGCCAGTCCCGGGGTTTCATCCGACAGCCGCGCGAACCAATTGAGGTCAACCCCGGCCACGATCACTCCAGGCGGCACGTCCTGGCCGGGCGAACGCTCCAGCGGGCTGGCGAGGAACATGGCAGGCTTGCCGGTGGCGCGACTGACCGTCATCGTGCTGACCACGACGGCTGTCTTGGATTTGGACGCCAGGGCTTCCTGGAAATAAGGCCGGTCCGCGAGGCTCAGGCCCTTGGCGCCCCGGTTGGTGCTGCAGGTGTTGATGCCCTGGGCGTCCATGACCGCCAGCACGTTGATCCGCGGGTGGACGGAGATCATCGTGTCCAGCAGGCTCTCGCATCCGGCATCGCCGACCTTCTGCAGCTCCGGCACGCGCGACAGCACGCGCAGCAGGCCCGACGCCTCCTGGAGCATGTCGTCCTGCTGCTCGGCCGCCACTTGGGCGAGCTGCACGACCCGGTCCCGCGCCGCGTCCACCACGCGCCGGCCATCCGCCACGGCCGAAAGCACCAGCAGCACGACCATCGGCATCGTCGCGGCAAGCATCAGGACCACGAGCCGCGGCCACAGCTTGCGCGGCAACGCGGCCGATGCAGCCCGGGCAAGCAGGGACGCCGCCGGCCGTGCTGGCTTGTGACTTGAAAGGGTTGATGCGCGTCGCACGGTTGGCCTCCGTCCAGCATGGCAGGGAGCGGCCCCATGCTTCTGCCATTATGCGGCCTCGGTCATTACAGAATCCCTAACAGAACAGGGGTTTATTCCCGCAGGGCGCACGCCCGCCGGCTGGCAAGGCCCGCGGTTTCGGGCATGGTGCGGCCATGGCGCATCCAACAAGTTTTGTCGTGCTGTTCGCGGCCTCCTTGCTGGCCGGGGCGCAGAACGCGCTGGCGGGCGGCGGCTCCTTTGTCACCCTGCCGGCGCTGCTGCTGTGCGGGCTTGACCCGCGGGCGGCCAACGTCACCTCGACGGTTGCGCTGTTTCCCGGCCAGGTGCTGTCGGGGTGGGCGGGGCGCAGCCTTGCGCGGGGGGCGCCCAGCCTTTCGTTCCGGGCGATGTGCATCATCAGCCTGGCAGGCGGCGCCATCGGGGCAGTGCTGCTGCTCGCCACCCCGGCGGCGTTCTTCGCCCGGCTGGTGCCCTGGCTGGTGCTGTTCGCGACGGCGGTGTTCGCCTGGGGCAGCTTTTTCAGCCGGCCCACGGATGTTCCCCGGGTGGGCAGCATCACGGCGAAAGTGCTGCAGTTCGCCATCTCCATCTACGGCGGCTACTTCGGCGGGGGGATCGGCTTCCTGATGCTGGCGGCGCTGACCGCGGCGGGGCTCGCCGTACGGCCCGCGGCGGCGACGAAGAACGTGCTGGCCGCGGTCATGAACTTCTCGGCGCTGCTGATCTTCCTGTGGTCGCCCGACGTGCGCTGGGCGCCGGCCCTCGTGGTTTGCGTGGGCGCGATCGGGGGCGGGCTTTCGGGCGTTTGGCTGCTGCGGCGCGTGCCGGAGCGGGTGCTGCGCGGCGGCGTGGTGGCGGTCGGCACCGGGCTGACGGTGGGCTTGTTCCTCCGACCGGTGTGAGCCGCGGCACGGCAGCGGTTGCCCCGGAGAGTCGCCGTAACGGCGATTGCTCCGGGCCGGCGGAGGCCGCATCTTGCCGCCATGCCCGCCCCCGTGCGCGAGATCCTGGCCTTGCCCACCGGACCGACCGCCGTGCTGTGGCGCCGCAGCGCCCGTGCCCGCAAGGTCAGCCTGCGCATCGACGCCCGAGGCGGCGGCGTGGTCATCACCTTGCCGCTTCGCGCGGCCCAGGCGGCGGGCCTCGCGCTGCTGCGGGACAACGCCGCGTGGGTCGCCGACCGCCTGGCCCGGCTGCCGGACCCGGTGGTGTTCACGGACGGCGCCACCATTCCCATCGACGGCCTGCCGCACCGCATCCGCCACGTGCCGGACGGGCGCGGCGGCGCCTCCATCGAGGCGGGCGCACTTCTGGTGTATGGCGCGCCGGAGTTTTTGTCCCGCCGCGTGGCCGACTTCCTGCGGGCCGAGGCCCGGCGCCGGCTTTCAGGGCTGGCTGTCGCCAAGGCCGCCGCCGCCCGGCTCGCGCCCCGGCGCGTGATCGTCAAGGACACGCGCACCCGCTGGGGGAGCTGCACCGCGGACGGCACCCTGATGTTCTGCTGGCGCCTGGTGATGGCGCCGCCGCACGTGCAGGACTACGTGGCCGGGCACGAGGTCGCGCACCTCCGCCACATGGACCACGGCCCGGGCTTCTGGGCGCTGGTGGCGCAGCTCACGCCGCACAAGCGGCTGGCGACGCGATGGCTCGACGCCCATGGCCCCGGCCTGATGCGGATGGGCGCCTAGCCCGCTACTGCTTGCCCTTGATCCGGTCCCGCAAGGCCCAGGCGGCGCCGCGGTCGTCGAAATCGGCGGTGTCGTCCAGGATCGCGTCGAGGGCCTGCGCCGCTTCCTCCGGCTTGCCCACGGCGTTCAAGGCGCTGGCCAGGTGGAACTTGACGGTCCTGTCGCTGGGGCGCTGCTGCGCGGCCTCCTTGAGGAGCGGCAAGGCGTCGGCCGCGGCCCCTTCCTTCGTCATGATCCAGCCCAGGGTGTCCGAGGTTTCCCCGGACGGCGCCAGCAAATGGGCGCGCTGCGCCAGGCCGCGCGCCCGGGGGTCGCCCTTCGACTGGTAAACCCAGGCAAGGTTGTTCAGCGCGACCGCGTCGTTCGGACGCTTGTTGAGCACGGCCTGCAGATGCTCCTCCGCGTCCTGCTTGCGCCCGGCGGAGATGTCGAGGGTCGCGAGCATCTGCGTCGCGTCGGCGTCGCCGGGATGCTGCGCGAGCCACGCCTGCAATTGCTGCGCGGCCTGCTCCTGGCCGCCGCCGGACGCCAGCGCGCCCGCAGTGCGCAGCACCAGCGCCGTTGAGGGGTTCGCCTTCAGCTCGGCGGCGAAGGCCTGGGCGGCGTCGCCGTAGCGGCGGGCGCCCATGAAGGTGTCGCCCTTGAT
>CAXTUO010000114.1:0-3378 GCA_964247175.1 uncultured Acetobacteraceae bacterium
GTCTTGCCGCCGAAGCCGTGCAGCTTGATCATGGAAAGGGCGAAGTCGAAGCCGAACGCTTCCGCCTTCTGCACGACCTGGCGGTTGAGCTCGAAGCTCGGCATGTACTGCGGCGAGGTGGCGGACAGCAGCCAGCCGTTGTTGTTGATCGGGATAAAGACGCCAATGTCCATGGCTGCGCTCCGCGGGCGGTGGGGCATCGTTTCAGGGCATGGGTCACGCAAGGCGTGTGCCATGCGGTGGCGCGGCGAATTTGTGGCGATCAAGCAACAGTATGACGAGCACGGTTGCCGACGCATTGCCACGGCGCGCGACAAGTGCCAGCAACGGGCGTTGCCCAATCGGCGGCGCCGGGTGCAGGACGGCACGCGCCGGCTCGGCCCGAAGCCCTTGCTTCCACCGCGTGCCTTGCCTTACGGACTCCTGCCCCAAGTCATGACGCAGCCTCACGGAGTGAACCGATGACAAAGACCCCAGAAAAGAAGAAAGCCCCGCCGAAGGGCGCCACCGTCGAGAAGCCGAAGGCCGGGCACAAGCCGAACGCCTTGCAGCAGCCGCTGCAGCCGTCGCCGGACCTGGCCGCCGTGGTCGGCGAGGGCACGATGGCGCGGGGCGAGGTGGTCAGCAAGGTGTGGGAGTACATCAAGGCCCACAAGCTGCAGAACCCGGACGACGGCCGCGAGATCCTGGCCGACGACAAGCTGAAGAAGGTGTTCGGCAAGGACAAGGTGACCATGTTCGAGATGAACAAGTTCCTCGCCCAGCACTTGAAGTAAACGGGCGGCGCGGGGCGCGGCGTGGCCCGGGCATGGGCCACGCCGCGCCCTGCGTCCGGCGTCAGTTCACGGTCTGGCTCGGCCGCGCGAAGAAATCGGGCGGGACCGTGTTGGCCAGGCCTTGCACCCGGTCCTCGGTCTGCAGGTTCAGCGCGCTGCACCCTTGGCCGCCGTAGTGCGGCAGGGTGGTGACCGTGCCGGCGGGGATCGTGGCGTAGGACGCCGGCAGCGGCGCGCGGTAGCCGATCAGCCGGCCCGGGTCGAAGGCGGACAGCAGCGCCCCGGTCGGCATCCCCGGCGCGTCGTGCGGACCGAGGAACGCCTGGACGAAGCCCGCCGGGCCCGTTTGGAACTGCGGGTCCTGCGCGCCGGCCAGGCGGGCCGCGATCTCGTCAGGCAGCGTCGCAAGCGGCGGCAGGCCGAACAGGGAGTTCACCAGGCGGATCACCGAGTTGTGGTCGCCCTCCTCATGCGCGACCGCGTGGGCGCGGGCGAAGGGGGAGATCACGATCAACGGGATGCGCGGCCCGCGGCTGAGCGGCAGGCCGGCCGGGTCGTAGCTCAGGATACGTGGCGGCACGTGGTCGTAGTCGCCCTCCGATTCGTCATAGGTGATGACGATGGCGCTCTCGCCCCAGTAGGGGCTGTTCGCGATGGCGTTGATCTCCTCGGCAACCAGCGCCTCGCTGATCTGCCCATCGGAATAGGCGGGGTGGTCGTCGTCGCCCAGGAAGTTGGCACCGATGTAGGCGGCGTCGTCCGGTCCCGTGGCGTGCGTCGTGTCGGGCTTCAGTCCCATGATGTTGTCGTAGCCGCCGCGGACAAAGAACACGCCGCCGGCCTTCGGCAGCGCCGCCGCCTGCACGTCGCCGAAGAAGTCGCTCAGGCCGTGCTGGTTGGCGCTCTGCGCCGGGTTGTTGGTGACGTAGCCGAAGTATTGCGGCCCGTTGTGGTGGCCGATGTAGCTGGCGTGCGGCACGGTGCTGATGCCGTTGGCGTCCGGCAGGCCCCGCTCCGTCCCGTAGCCGTTCTGATACCAGCCCCAGCTCACCGGCCTTTGGTTGCGCAGCGTGATGGTGAGCAGGTCCTGCTGCACGTCCGCGAGGTCAAGCCCGGGGTTGGCGTCCTGCGCCACGACGTTTGGAAGCGTGCGCCCGGCGAGCGTGAGCGGCAGGCTGGCGAAGGTCAGGTTCGGCGAAACGTTGGACGCGGCGCCGCTTTCGTTCTTGCGCTGCGGCGTGCCGCTCGCGGCGCCGGTGTTGCCCGCCGGCTGGATGTTGGTTGGCTGGCTCGGCTTGCCCGAGTACTGGGCACTGGCGCCGGGCAGGCCGGGGATCGGGTCGTTGGTGATCGGCACCGCGACCGAGCCGTAGGTGCTGACCGAGGTCTGGTCCGGGTGCTTCACCCACTGGGTTTCCCCGGACTGCCCGGAGATCATGGCAATGGCGTTGGGCGTGGACGGCCCGACCGTCGTTTGGAAGATGTTGTCGAACAGGGTGAACTTGTTGGCGTAGTTCCACAGGAAGGGAATGGTGTCGCAATCGACGTAGGCCATCGCCAGCTCGCCGAACTGCTTGGACTTCAGGGACACGGTGGCCGGTGGCGTCGTGGGGTTGATCGGCGATCCCGCGAAGTACTTCGCCTGCTCGTTGATCGCGAAGCGGTCCATGGCCGGCACGCCACCCACCAGGTGCATCTTGGCCGCCATGCGCGGGTGGCCGTGGTCGATGTCGTCGAGGTCGGCGGCGTTCTGCTCGGTGCCGATCCGGAAGGGCTGGATGGTGCCGGTGCTGCCGTCGGTGTTGAGGATCGTCTGGGTGTTGGCGGCGGGCACGCGGGGCTGGGTCCCATCGGAGAACAGGCCATTCGCGCCGCGGAAGGTGCCGAAGTAGTGGTCGAAGGAGCGGTTCTCCTGGAACAGCACGAACACATACTTCACGCGCTTCCGCAGCAGCTCGATCAGCTCCTCGTTGGAGGGCCGCTGTTCGGCGGCGGGGTCGCTGTAGAACGGGGCGACATCCCCGTTGGGCTCAGGCTGCCCGGTGACGATCGGCCGCGGCCTGTCGGCGGCGCGTGCGGCCGACCAGGCGAATGGCTGCAGGAGCAGGCCGGCGGCGGCCAAGGCGGAACAGCCCTTGAGGAGCAAGCGTGGCATACGGTCAGGTCCTTTGAAGTCCAGGACCCCTTTATGCCATGCGGGGCGGCGTCGGCTGTCCAAGCGGGGTTACAGGCGTGTGAAGTTACGCTTTCTACTCAGCGCCGGGCGGGCAAAGCAAGCCGCCGTCGCGCCAGGACGCATCCAGCCCTGCCGGCAGCCGCAACGGGGAGGCCGCGCCGAGGTTGCGGGCCAGCAGGGCGTCATACGTGCCCCCGGCCGCCGCCCGCGCCTGCCAGCCCGGCGCCAGCCCCAGGCCTCCGCCCGGCACCGGCAAGGCCTCCGCCCCAGCGCCCGGCGGCATGAGCGCCGCCATGCTCCAAGCGACGACCGCCGCCCACCGCGCGTCGTCCAGCCCTGTGACGGCCAGGACCGGCGTTGCCGAAAGCGGCTCCGGCAGGATGCGGACCGGGCGGCCCCGCGCCTGCCCCTCCGCCCGCTGCGCCG
>CAXTUO010000114.1:3388-5362 GCA_964247175.1 uncultured Acetobacteraceae bacterium
GACGGCCGGGCAGCGGCCGACCTCGAAGGCGTCCAGCATCTCCTCCTGTTCCTGCCAGCCGGAGTAGCGGATGGCGATGCCCCGGCCGCGGACATAGGCCAGCAGCGTGCGCTCCGGCCCGGTGCCGGGTTCGGCGCAAACGGTGGTGCCGGCGAGGTCGGACAGGTGCCGGGCCGGGTGGTCGTCCGCCACCATGACGCCGTTGGCCTGGTGGAACACCGCCGGGCCGGGCACCACCGCGTCCAGCAGGTTGTTGGCCAGCAGTTCCGACCCTGTCAGGAACGCCACGGCGTCGTCGCCCCGGCGCAGCCGCTCGAAATCCTGGCCGAGCGCGTAGGGGTGGAATTCGATCCGCGCCCCGTCGCCCAGCACGGCGGCGGCGACCGCCCGGCACAGGTCGATTTCGAGGCCCGCCATCCCGCCACCCCCCTCGGCGGGCGCGGCCAGGCCGGGACGCGGCGCACCGCCGCAGCGCAGCACGCCGGCGGCGCGGATTTGGTCGAGCGTCGCGGCCCCGGCGGGTGAGGCGGCCAGCAGCAGGGCGATCAGCAGAAATCGGAGCATCGGGGGTACCATGGTCATGGATGCCGGGTTACGGCGCTGCGCGCCGGCTTGGCAAATGACCGCTTTGCGACAGCGTCAGCCCAACCCGCGCAGCTCCTCCATCGTCGGCAGTGCCGCATAGGCGCCGAAGCGCGTCACCGACAGGGCCGCCGCCCGCTGCGCCGCTGCCAGCGCGTCCGGCAACGCCCGGCCGGACGCCATGCGCGCCGCCAGCACGCCGCAGAACGTGTCGCCCGCCCCGGTGGTGTCCACCGCCCGCACGGCGGCTGCGGGCAGGTGGTGCAGCCCGTCCGCGTCCGCCCACATGCAGCCCTCGGCACCCAGCGTCACCACCGCGGCGCCGCATCCTTGCGCGCGCATCCGCACCGCGGCGCCGCCGGGGTCGGCGAGGCCGGTGATCGCCTCCGCTTCCCCCCGGTTCACCACGGCAACGGCGCAGAACGGCAGCATCGGCGCTACCGGCCAGCGCAGCGGCGCGGCGTTCAGCATCACGGGGCCGCGGGCCGCCCGCATGGCGGCAAGGGTGGCCGCCGCCGTCAGGTTGCCTTGCATCAGCAGCCAGTCCGCCGGCGCGGTTTCGCCTGCAAAGGCCGCGGCTTCAGCCGCGTCCAGCGTGTCGGCGCATCGGCACAGGCTGACGATGCTGTTCTCGCCGTCAGAGGCGACCATGACAACGGAGATGTCCGTCGGCTCCGCCCGGCGCAGCAGGCGAAACCCGGCCAGCGGTTCCGCCGCCAGGGTTCGGGCGACGAACTCGGCTTCCGCGTCCTTGCCCACCGGAGCGCAGAACTGCACGCGCCCGCCGGCCCGGGCCGCGGCGACCGCCTGGTTCAGCCCCTTGCCGCCCGGCGCGCGGGCGCCGCCCGAGGCCACCGCGGTTTCCCCCGGCCGTGCCAGGTGCTCCAGCGCCAAGGACAGGTCCACGCCCGCGTTGCCCAGGATGAACACCGTGCCCATCATGCCGGCTCGGCCTCGTAGGCGGCGGCGTGGAAATCGACCTCAAGCCGCAGTGCGGTGCCGAACAGGTCCGACAGCCGCCGCAGCGCCGCGGCGTCGATGTCCGCGCCGAGCGCATCGACCCCCGCCCGCAGCCAATCCGCCTGCGCCCGGAACTCCGGCGCGGCGTGCATCTGCACCCATTCCGCAACATCCGGGTCGGAGATCGGGCACTGGGCGGCCCGGCGAGGTCCGGGGCGGTGCGGAACGCCCAGCCGTCCCCGGCTTCCGTCAGGACGACGCCCCGGCCGGCGGCCTGCCGCTGCAAGGCAGCGAGCACGCCAGCGGGGTCCAAATGCTCCGGCAGCAGCGGCCTCAGCATGGCCGCGGTCACCGGCTGCGGGCTGGCGAACACGTAGGCTTCGGCCAGGCGCAGGATGTCTAGGGGAACGGAGGGGGGTGCGGGCACCTCCG